>SLLK01000386.1 GCA_007134115.1 Gammaproteobacteria bacterium
AAGCCGAACTGGACGCCGACGCCCGCAAACTCGTCTCCATCCTCCACTACAACGGCCTCCCCATCGCCTCCATGCACATCGAATCCACCATCGGCAACTACTGCCAGGAAGCCGAGGCATGCTGATGGACGTCCTGCCGCCTTCCCCCGTATCCCGCGTCTGGCTTGGTCAGCTACGCTTGGGCTTGCTCTTCACTCAATCCGTAGCGCCACTACGAATTTCGCTCCAGAGCGGCGCCCAGCCGCACCTGACCGGCGCCAGAGCGCGTGATCCGGGGAAAGCCGGCGAGACATGGGGCGGTTTCGCCTTTCTGTTCACTGGGAACTGTTCACTTTCATCTAAAAGCCAAACTCACAACCCCCTGGCCCTGACGCACCCCAAGGCCGATAAGAGGCACCCCTAATGAGCTTCATGACCAAGCCAAAGGTTCACCACCCGAACTTGCCCAAGAATAAACTGGGCCTAACCACCCGCGACTACGAAGGCGGCATGTCCACCCTCTGCGCCGGCTGCGGCCATGACTCCATCACCGCCGGCCTCATCGAAGCCATCTGGGCCCTGGACATCGAGCCCTACAAAGTCGCCAAGATGAGCGGCATTGGCTGCTCCTCCAAGACCCCGGCCTACTTCCTGCGCGAAGCCCACGGCATCAACGCCGTCCACGGTCGCATGCCCTCCATCGCCACCGGTGCCCAGGCCGCCAACCCGGAACTGCACTTCATCGGCGTCTCCGGCGACGGCGACTCCCTCAACATCGGCTTCGGCCAGTTCGCCCACGCCATCCGCCGCGATGTAAACATGCTCTACATCATCGAGAATAACGGCGTCTACGGCCTCACCAAAGGCCAGTTCTCCGCCAGCGCCGATGTGGGCAGCAAGGCCAAGTACGGCCAGGTCAATGAAAACCCGCCCATCGACCCCGTACTCACCGCCATCACCCTCGGCTGCGGCTTCGTCGCCCGCGGCTTCTCCGGTGATAAGGATCAGCTCATTCCGCTGATTCAGGCGGGTCTCAAGCACAATGGTTTTGCCCTGATTGATGTGATTAGTCCCTGTGTGGCCTTTAATGACCACGAGGGGAGTACCAAGAGTTATGCTCATACTCGTGAATACTTCCATCCCGCCATTCACACCGACTTCATCCCGCCCCGGGAAGAGATCAAGGTGGAGTATGAGAAGGGCAAGGCCATGCCCATTGAGTTGCATGACGGGTCGACCATCGTGCTGAGGAAGATTGATGTGGATCATGAGCCGACGAATCGGGCTGCCGCCATCGGTTACCTGGAGCGGCATCGGGAGGCGCAGGAGATTGTTACTGGGTTGTTGTATGTGAATGAGGATCAGGGCGGTGGGGCAGGGGAGGTTATGCCGCCGGAGAGTCTGACGGGTGGGGCTGCGATCAAGGATCCTAAGAAGATTTTGGAGGCCTTTCAGTCTGGGAGTCGCTGAGAATGTGCGTCCTGCGAAGCGGGGTGCAACGGCACCGTAGAATTGGACATAAGCTCGGAGTGGGCTAAGCTGAGATGAAAACTCAGGGACGAGGTTCCATGAAAGTAGCTTCAAGAGCCATTTCCACGCAGACCACCGCCATAGAAGTCTCGCCAAGGCGCGACATTATTTGTCGTGCTCTAGCGCTAGGCTGGGGTGCAGTGGAATATTGTGCCGGCAGTATAACACGCAGCTACAAAATCGGCCTGATTACCTAAGTTGCTGAGATAGCGTAAAAATGGCCTGTCCAGTCCGGATTGACTATGGATTTATACCGAAGTCAAACGAGTGCAATGATGACGCGAGCGGTATATTCAACTCTTAAGCCTCTACAAGGAGATAACATGGCTGCTAAGAAGAAATCAGTGGAGGTGGTTCCTCTTGTCGATGAAGAAGGGAGCTCTCCCCGCCCACGTCTGCATAAACTTCAGATCACTAATTTCAGATCAATTGGGACTGAGACAGTTGAGATCGAGCTTGACGATATCGTTATTCTTGTCGGGCCCAATAATGTCGGTAAGAGCAGTATTTTGAGAGCTTATGAAACTGTTATGTCTCACGGCTCCAAGGATGGAAAACTGACAATAAATGATTTCCCCAATGGACAAGTTGATCCAGAGAACCTTCCTACAATCGAATTGCATACAATCGTATTTGATGATGCACCGGGTGAAAGGTGGCTTGAGCCTACTGCTGATAAGGAGTGGTTGATACGTGAAAAATGGGTATGGGACAGCCCGAACAAAGACCCTAAAAGACAAGGGTTCGATACTCAGAAAAATGACTGGGATGATCAAGTTCCTTGGGGTGCACCGAACGTTTCCAACTCTCGACGCCCACTTCCACATAGGATAGATGCTTTCGCAACACCAGAAAAGCAAGCAGCCGAGATAACAAAACTAATAACCAGTATGCTAAAGGAAAAAATATCAGAAATTAAATCAGACCCTGAGCAAGAAAAATCTGATTATGAATTGATACTAGATCGAATTCGGCAACTTCAGACAAAAGTCGTTAAGGCGACTGAGGACGAAGTCAAAGTGATCGAAGGTGAAGTATCTGAATATTTGAGCAAGTTGTTCCCTAAGCATAAAATAAAATTCGATGCAAAGCCAGAAGCTGATCTTGAGGGCGCATATCAGCCCTTCAAAGGTAATGCGGACCTTCTTATGGGGCCAGAAGACGGCTATTTTAGTACTATTGAGCACCAAGGAAGTGGAGCAAGGCGAACTCTGTTATGGGCGACATTGAAATATTTATCTGAATCCCAAGATAAAAAGGGTTCTCGCCCTCATGTGCTATTGCTAGATGAGCCGGAAATTTGCCTGCACCCTTCTGCTATACGGGAAGCTAGGTCGGTACTTTATGATCTTCCGGAGAGTGGAAATTGGCAGGTTATGATTACGTCTCACTCTCCAATATTTATAGATTTGTCGAAAGACAATACGACCATAATCAGAGTGTTTCGGGATGAAGGCAGTGAAGTCAAGAGTACAACATTATATCGTCCTGAAAGAGCCAAGTTAGACAACGATGACAAAAGAAATTTGAAGCTGATGAATGTCTGCGATCCCTATGTGCATGAATTTTTCTTCGGCGGCAGGCAAGTTATTGTTGAGGGCGATACTGAATATACGGCGTTTTCGATGTTAAAAGAGTTCTACCCAGAAGAATATGGTGATGTTCAGGTAATCAGGGCAAGGGGGAAAGGAATAATTCCGTCTGTAGCCAAAGTCCTTAAACAGTTCTCTAAGTCGTTTTGCATTCTTCACGATACCGATGAGGAGTATACGTCTAAAGGGAACAAAAATCCCGCCTGGGGAATGAATAGTACCATCGAAGGATTACAGGAAGAAGATGGAAGTGTAAATCTCGTTGCTTGCAAGACCTGCTTTGAAACGGCGCTTTTTGGGGAAGAAGCAAAAGATGAGAAGCCATATAATGCCCTAGTGCGAATTAGAGAGGATGAAAATATTCGCATTAAAGTAAAGGCCTTACTTGATTATCTGGTTGGTGTGGAAGGAGCGGTTCTGCCAGAGAACTGCATACACTGGAAGGCCGTCGAGGATTTGGCTTAACAATCGGCTGCGCGGCGACCAATTTTCCGCCGCACTGCGGCTTCAAACCGGCGCGTGAGCCGGGCGTTATGTGCCAACCAAAAATCTGGGATAGAGGACAGAGAAGCGATGGAACTCGACCGGATAACGCTAGAGCGATTTAAACGGGTTCGGGAGGCGACGATTAACCTCTCGGCCATCAACATTTTGGTCGGCGGAAACAACTCGGGCAAGAGTAGCGTCCTAGAAGGTCTTCATTTCTCAGTGGCGGCTGCAGTGGCGGCTCGGTTAGCTGACACCAAGACATTCACGCAGGGGGCTCTTCTTTTTTGCCCGACCCGGGAGTTTGTAAATTTACGACACGGCTTGCCCTACCGAAATCAGTCAAACTTTGGGTATTTGCGAGTTTACGGTATGGAGGGGGGAGACGAATACAGCTGCAGGATCAAGATTTACCGTGGTCGCAATGAGGGTAATGTCGGGTGTGAGCTTACAGGATCTGTCGGTTTGAGGCAGCTTGTAAGTGGAAATGACCGACCATTTTCAGTTTATGTCCCAGGTTTATCAGGCATCCCCCAAGTTGAGGAATGCCGAACCGAAAGTATCGTGCGGCGGGGCGTCGCTAGCGGTGACGCGAACCTCTATTTGCGTAATGTTTTATTATTGATAAAACAAGAGGGAAAGCTTCAGGAGCTTATTGCTTCAGCGAAGGTGGTCTTTCCGAATATTTTCATATTTGTTGAATTTGATCCTCGATCTGATCTTTACATACGTGTGAGCGTGTCACTTACCGGCCGATATGGAAAGAAAGTTCCACTCGAACTAGTAGGTACTGGTGTGCAGCAGGCGTTACAAATATTTTCTTACGTCGTCCTTTTTCGCCCTTACTTACTTCTTCTCGATGAGCCGGACTCCCATTTGCACCCAGACAATCAAGGATTGCTGGCGAAAGCGCTCCTTTCAATCACATCGGGGGCTGACACAAAGGTTTTAATTTCGACGCATAGTAGGCATTTGGTTGACGCTCTATACGATGAAAGTAATCTAATTTGGTTGCAGGATGGTGAGATATATCAACAGGGAGACGACATAGGTCGTATTCCTCTGCTTATGGATCTAGGGGCTCTTGATAGCTTTGAAAAAATTCGGGAGGGTGAGGCTCAGTGGGTGTTTCTTACAGAAGACGCGTCCCTCGAGCTAGTCAACGGTTTGCTGGATTCTTCAGGCTTTGATGAAGATGAGATAGTCGTCTATAGCTACAAGACTTCTAGCAACATTCAGGCAGCCTTGTCGCTTTCTGATTTCATAGGGGAAATTGCCCCAGCCACGAATGTAATCGTTCATCGAGACCGGGACTTCATGACCGATCAAGAGGCCGGTTGGGTTGCGCAACAAATTGAAGGTGCGGGCGCAATTCCATTTATTACCGAAGGTTCGGATATTGAGGCTTACTTTATCGACAGCAACCATCTTGCTGAGTTGTTGGAGGTGGTGCCAGAGGAAATTGACGATTGGAAAGATGAGCTTGCAGAAGAGTTTCATAACCAGCTTTTTCATAAGTTCACTCGTAAGAGAGACGATGCAAAAGCATTGTATCGGAATCGCCGAGAGCAAGCCCCGAACACAATTGATCTAATCGGCAACGACAATCCGCTCCCGGAAGACAAGCGCTTGGGTAAGTACATGCTGAGAAAGATCCGAGGTGCCATGCATGAACGGTTTGAGAGAACGGTCGATGTGAACCAGAGTACGGAGTATTTGTCGTCTGATTGTCTAGCCGATATTCTTGAGGCCCATGGCACATAACAAGTGGCTGCACGCAAAAGTGTAGATCCCGAGAACACCGAAGACACCCAGAGCGCCGGGATAAGCCGGCAAGAGATTGGAGGTGAAAGTCCTCTGCCAGGAACAACGAAGACATATATGGACGCCTCCCGGGGTGTCAACCTGAAGATATGCGGTTTGCGGACATATATTCGGCGTCTGTATCGGGCGGTTGAGTGCCCGGCGCCTTGATGAGGTCCGTCCCCTGCGGGCCTAAACACCCACGCGGCTTTTTGGCCTATGTCCTTTCTCAGGCTCTTGCAGGGGGCGGATGACCGCTTGTTTCATCAGGTTGTGCAAACTCGGGTGGTGTGATTAATCTGTTCGCCTCAAGCTGCCCGCTTTAGCCAGCTAATCAGAGGCTAAACGCTTTTTTCACTTGATATCTCTCGCCCTGCGCGACGATGACCCAGGCGATCCGGGCCATTTTGTTTGCCAGGGCAACGATGGTACGGTTCTTTCCCCGTCGCGCTTCAAGTTGCCGAATCCATCGTGCCAACGGTTCTTCCTGTCGATCAGCCCAGCGGACGATCGTTCGAGCGCCGTGGATGAGCATCGTGCGTAGCTCCCGATCACCGTTTTTAGCATCACCAGGACACCCACCTTGCAGTGAGTCCGAGGTTGGAGTGTTTTGGGGTTTGGGCGAAGGAAGAAGTCGGTTGGATGGGGATCAACCCCGGTTTCTGAGCCTGTCCACCGGAACACGTGCTTAGATCGACTGGAACTGTGGTCTTTTAGACAG
>SLLK01000061.1 GCA_007134115.1 Gammaproteobacteria bacterium
GTGTATTCGGTGATTTCGGTGGCTGGTTTAACCGGGGGTGGCACCGTCTTTGAACAGTGCCACCGAAGACACCGAATCCACCGAGGTTGGTTATTCCCGCCCTTCGGTGTGTTCGGTGATTTCGGTGGCTCATTGAACCTGGGGTGACGCTGTATGCACCGGGATACCCTCCGGCTGATTCCGGGAGGGTCAGGCCAGTGGCAGACGCAAGGTGATGTGCAGGCTGTCGTCCTGGGTGGTGAGCAGTTCGCCGCCCATGGCGGACAGCGCGCGGCGGGCGAAACCCAGTCCCGGGACGGTGGCCGGTTCCGCGCTGTGTCCGGGTGGCGGCGTGTCACAGGTTAAAGCCACTTCCAGATAGCCTGCCCGTTGTTCGCAGTGCAGCCGGACTGCCTGCGCGGGAGCCATCTCTCGCAGGCCCCGGTTGAGTCGGGTCAGCGTCTCGCCCAGCAGTTCGGCGTCGACCTGTACCGGTGGCAGCGTAATGCGCGGTGGCGCCGGCAGGTCCGCGCCGGCAATCAGCGGAGCAATATCCACGCGTGCCGGATGCAGCGCCCGGTGCTCCAGCGCGAGCAGCTGTTGCAGCTCGTCCACCCGCTGATCCAGTTGTTCGCCCGCCCGTATCACCTGCCCAAGGTGGCGTCGGGCATCGGTGGCCAGAATATCCTCGTAGCGTTCCTGCAGCAGGTCGGAGAAACCGCGTACGGCGCGCAGCGGCGGGTGCAAGCTGTCGCGCAAGGTGTTTTCCACCTCGTGCAGAGTGGATTGCAGGCGCGCCGTGTGTCTGGCCTGGCGTGCAGCCTGTTCTTCCAGCGCATCCAGGCGGGCGTCAGGCGCGGTGGCGTCCAGGGCACGCGCCAGCCCGCTGGCCAGGAGGGTGCCGGCGGTTTGCAGGTATTCCAGGGTGGTCGCCGATGGGGCTTTTTCGCCGCCCCAGGCGATGTTAAGCGCCCCCAGGATGCGCCCCGCATCAGTGAGCGGCACGTGGATGTAATCGCCAATGCCCATGCGGTCCAGTTGCATGCGAACCGGCGCGGGTCGTTCCAGCGGGCCCAGCCGGTCACCCGCATACACCCGGATGCCGTCATCCAGATCCGCCATATCCATGCCCAGAATGGAGAAGCCGGTGGTTTCCGGTTCGCCCGGTCCCGGCTGCCAGGCGATCAGGGTGCCTTCGCTGCGCCCCGTATCGAGCAGGCTGATGCCCACCCATGGTGTATCCGGAGCCAGTGCGCACAGCGGCGGCAGCGCCTTGCGCGCCATGGCCGCAGGGCTGTGCGTGCCGGCCAGTATCTGGCCGAGGTCGGAAAGACTGGTGCGCGCCAGTTGCTCCGCGCGGTGTTGCTCCGCGAGTTCCAGTTGTGTGTCCATTTCGCGCAGCATCAGCCACGCGCCCAGGGGTTGCCCCTCGCCGTCCTCTATCACGCTGCCGGTGCCACGCAGGTGAGCGTCACGCCGTGCGCCCGCAGCGGGCTGCAGCAGCGTGTCGGGCGGCGGGTGCCCGGCGCGCAGGCGCTCCAGCGGGTGCGCGGCGGTGTCCAGCGGGCGCGGGTGGCCGGCTTCTCGCAGGCCCAGGTACGCCGGGGTGTCGGCCGGCAGCGCGTCGCCGGGCTCGGCTTCAGCGGGCAGTTCGAACAGCTCACGGGCGGCGCGGTTGAAGCAGCTCAGCCGGCCCTCGTCGTCACAGCCAATGACCGCATCATCCAGGGCCTCCACGATGCCGGCAAAGTAATCGCGTTCACGTTCGGTACGCAGGCTATTGCGTTCCTGCTCGCTGATGTCGGAGACCACCATGACCACGTGCTGACGACCGTCAATACTGAACAAGCCGGCGCTGAGGTTGATTGCGAACTCACTGCCGTCGCGGTGCAGGCCGCGGCTGTCGTAGCGCGAGCGGGCCGGTTCGTCGCGCATGCGCCGGCGGAAATTGCGCAGCACACGTCCGCGTTCCTGCGGCGCGACCAGCTCGAAACCGTTGCGTCCGACCAGTTGCGCGGGGTCGTCATAGCCAAACATTTGCCCCAGCGAACGGTTGGCCATGACGCATACGCCGTTGTGAAATACCCCGATACCGTCAAAGGAGTTGTCCAGTACCGCGCGCAGACGCGCCTCGCCGCTGCGGATGCCGGTTTGCAGGCGGGACAGCACCGCACCGATGGCAAAGGCGCTGAGCAGGATGAACAGGCTGTCCTTGCCGGTTTGTAACGTGCTGTACAGCGACAGGTCGGTGACCAGCAGGTTGAGCAGCGTGTCCGAGAAAATGATCCAGAGTACCCCCAGCAGGCCAAAAGTCAGGCCGATGGTGGCCGGTCGGGTGTAGCGGGGTAACGGACGAAACAGGTCAGACGGCTTGCGCATACGGCGACTCTCGTGAGTTTTCCGGTTCGGGCAGTGTTTTCCAAGGTATACACGGTCCGTGACAATTTGTGCATGGTTTGTCACAAAGCTGTCATATTGAGTTGATCTAATTCATCCTGCAAAAGCTGACCGGGCCTGTCCATTGGCAGGATGGTAGAGATATATGGATGACAAGACAGTACTGATTGTTGACGACGAGCAGCCGATTCGTCAGATGATTGATTACGCCCTCAAGCGCGAGGGCTTTTTGACCCTGGAGGCGGCCAACGCCTCGGAGGCGAGAATCGCCCTGGCCGAAGCGCAGCCGGATGTGATCCTGCTTGACTGGATGCTGCCCGAGACCAGCGGTCTGGATCTGGCCCGTGAGTGGCGCCGCAGTGATGCGTCTGCACAGATTCCCATCATTATGCTTACCGCGCGCACCGAGGAAGAAGACAAGGTGCGTGGGCTGGAAGGCGGCGCGGATGACTACATTACCAAGCCGTTCATGCCGCGCGAGCTGGTGGCGCGGATCCGCGCGGTGTTGCGGCGCAGTGGCGGCGGCGACGACGAAATCCTCCAGGCCGGGGCGTTGCGACTGGATACCGGCGCGCACCGGGTCAGCGTGGGTGAGCACATGGTCGACCTGGGGCCGACCGAGTTCCGCATGTTGCGTTTCTTCATGGCCCACCCCGAGCGCGTGTACACTCGCGGCCAGATGCTTGATCGCGTGTGGGGCGCCAACGTGTTTGTTGAAGAGCGTACCGTTGATGTGCACATCCGGCGCTTGCGCAAGGCGCTGGAACCCAGCGGCACCGATGCCTACGTGCAGACCGTGCGGGGCGCCGGCTATCGCTTCTCGACCCGGGTGTAGCGCCGAGCAGGCTGCGCTGCATCATCTGTCAGTCAAGCTGGAGCAGGGTGAGTGTCCTCGACATGGTGGGTGGAATTGCGGCGGCTGCTACTGGTGCTGGCGGCGTCAGCGATCATCGGTGCGCTGGCCGGTGCCCTGACCGCGGCGCTCGCCGCGGGGCTGGGCTTGCTCGCGGGCTGGCACATCTGGCAGTTGCAGCGTCTGCGCCGCTGGCTGACGCACTCGCGTCGCGCCCATCCGCCGGAAACCAGCGGCGTATGGGGCGATATCTACGACCAGTTCTATCATCTGCAGCGCCGCAACCGCCAGCGCAAGCAACGTCTGGCGGCGATTGTGCGCGAGTTTCAGCAATCCACTGCGGCCATGCCCGATGGCACGGTGGTGCTGGCCCCCGACGGCACGATCCTGTGGTTCAACAGCGCGGCGCAAGACCTGCTGCGGCTGCGCTCGCCCGATGATCTGGGCCAGCGCATCATCAATCTGATTCGCCACCCGCAATTCGGCGAGTATCTTTCGCGCGGGTTGTTTCAGGACCCGCTGGAACTGGACAGTCCCTATGAAAACGGGGTGCGTCTGTCGCTGCAGGTCATCCCCTATGGCCGCGAACAACGTCTGTTGCTGGTGCGTGATGTCACCCGCCTGTACCGGCTGGAGCGGATACGCCGTGATTTTGTCGCCAACGCCTCGCACGAACTGCGCACCCCGCTGACGGTGATTGCCGGATATCTGCAAAGCATGAGCGAAGACGACGATCCGGCGCTCAAGCCGTGGCGCGCTCCGGTTGAGGCCATGGCCACGCAGGCGGCCCGGATGCAGGGCATCGTACAGGACATGCTGATGCTCTCGCGGCTGGACGATCAGCCGCAGCCGGGTGTCGAGGAAACGGTCGACATTGCCGAACTGGTGAGCATGGTGTGCCGTGACAGCAAGGCCATCGCGGAGTCCGGGCTCAAGCTGGCGTGCGAGACCGATCACACGCTGGGCCTGCACGGTTGCCGCTCTGAATTGCACAGCCTGCTCGCCAATCTGGTGGCCAATGCCGTCAAGTACACGCCTGGCGATGGCGATGTCGCCATTCGCTGGTATCGCCAGGATACGCAGGCGTGTCTGGAGGTCAGCGATACCGGGATTGGCATTGACGCCCGCCATATCCCGCGCCTGACCGAGCGCTTCTATCGGGTGGACGAAGGCCGGGCGCGGGAGCAGGGCGGTACCGGCCTGGGGCTGGCTATCGTCAAGCATGTGCTCCAGCGTCACGGCGGTGAGCTGGAGATCGAGAGCCAGCCGGGCAAGGGCAGTGTGTTCCGCTGCCGCTTTCCGGCCAGCCGGGTCATCCCCCTGCGCGGTGAACGGGCCACTGACGGCCCCGCTTGCGGCTGACACGTAACCGTCATATCTGTTTCACCTTCCTGTCATGGCGATGACTGATTCTGTCGCGGCCTTGCACGGGTATGGCCGGCCGCACTCCATCGGTCATCCCCGTGCGCGAGCACACAAGACAACCTTCGGGAGTATGCACAAATGAACAAGACAGCACTGAGTATGGCGGTGGCTGCCGCGCTGGCGACACCGCTGGCCCTGGCTGCCGACGTCACGGTGTACGGGCGCGCTCACGTGTCCGTGGACTACCTTGACGACGGTGATGATTACAGCGAACTGAACATTTCCAGCAACTCCTCGCGCCTGGGTTTCAAGGCCCAGACCGAGACCGAAGCCGGCCTGACCGCGCTGATGCAAATTGAAGGTGAAATCACCTACAACCAGGGCAGCAGCAACGTCTCCAACCGTGACACCTTCGTAGGGTTGCGCGGTGATTTCGGTATGATCCGTGCGGGGCAGTTTGATACCCCGTTCAAGCGCGCCCGTGGTCCCGCCAATCTGTTCGGCGATCAGATGGGTGACATGCGTAACTTCACGCGTGTCGACATGGGCCGGTTCGACGAACGTACGCCCAACACCCTGCACTACCAGAGCCCGGCTTTTGGCGCCCTGCAGGCCAACCTGGCCTATTCCTTCCATGAAGGTACGGAAGCTGAAGATGGCGTGGACGATCAGGCCATCAGCATCTCCCTGACCTGGAAGGACGGCCCCTTCGATGCCGCCGTGGCCTACGAAGAGTACGACGATGACGCCAACAATGGCGGTCGTGACGCCATCCGCGCTGCGGCTGGCTATGACGTCAGCGACGTGCTCAAGGTGGTCGGCTTCTACCAGACCATCAGTCATGACGACGATACCCAGGAAGCCGATGTGTTCGGTCTGGGTGCCCAGTATGCGCTGGCGCCGATGACCGCGCTCAAGGCCATGTACATGAACCGCAGCGGTGATGGCGCCGATGCCGACTCCGATATGGTCGTGCTGGGCGTTGAGCATCGTCTGGATCGTGCGGTGCGTGTATACGCCAACCTGGCCATGGTCGATAACGACGACAACGTTGATCTGACGCCCTGGAACCAGGGCCGTAGCGTGGGTGCCGACGGTGCTGCCGGCGAGACCGCCACCGGCTTCTCGGTGGGGCTGCGTTACGATTTCTGATGATCGCAGTGACAACGGGGCCGGCGCTTGCCGGCCCCATTTTTTATCCGGGGGCGGGCTGACATACGCCTGTCACATTCGACTGGCAAGGTGCCAGCTGCCATCCGGGCAAAGCAGTAACAGCAGGAGTTCAAGACAATGCGTATGAGCAAGCTTCTTCACACAGCCACCATTGCCTCGGCACTGGTCATCGGTGGCATCGGTTCGGCCAGCGCGGCCGAAGTGGACCCCAAACTGCCCAAATACGAGCGGGTCAGCGGGATTTCCGGCAGCCTCACCAGTATCGGGTCGGATACGCTGAATAACCTGATGACGCTGTGGGCCGAGGAGTTCAACAACTTCTATCCCAACGTCA
>SLLK01000097.1 GCA_007134115.1 Gammaproteobacteria bacterium
GAGGTTGATTACCCCGGCCTCGGACATCTCGTGGTAGAAGTCGTTACCTTCGCGGGTCCGCTCACCCACGCCGGCAAACACCGACAGGCCCGAATGCTCCTTGGCGATGTTGTTGATCAATTCGAGCATGTTGACGGTCTTGCCCACGCCGGCGCCGCCGAACAGGCCGACCTTGCCGCCCTTGGCGAAGGGGCACAGCAGGTCAATCACCTTGATGCCGGTTTCCAGCAGCTCGGTCGAGCCGGACTGGTCCTCATAGGAGGGCGGCTTGCGGTGGATGGCCCAGCGCTCATCGGACTTGACCGGACCGACGTCGTCTTCGGGCTCGCCCAGCACGTTCATGATGCGGCCCAGGGTGCCCTTGCCCACCGGCACGCTGATCGGGGCGCCGGTGTTATTGACGTTGGTGCCCCGCTTGAGGCCGTCACTGGAACCCATGGCAATGGTGCGTACTACGCCGTCACCCAACTGCTGCTGTACTTCCAGCACCAGGCCGCCATCGTCGAGCTGGAGTGCGTCGTGGATGTTCGGGATGGCATCACGCGGGAATTCCACGTCGACCACCGCACCAATGATTTGAACGATCTTTCCAGAGCTCATGCTTTGCGTTCCTCTTGCCTTCGCCCGCCTTTCGCCGCCTGGCGATCACGGACGCGGAGTTCAGGTCCAGTTGTCTCGTCGTTGCGCGGCTTACTCTACCGCCGCAGCCCCCGACACGATCTCCGCCAGTTCCTGCGTAATCGCAGCCTGACGGGCCTTGTTGTAGATCAACTGCAGGTTGTCGATAATCTCGCCGGCATTGTCGGTGGCGCTCTTCATAGCGATCATGCGCGCCGCCATCTCGCAGGCCACGTTTTCTACCACGGCCTGATACACCTGCATCTCGATGTAGCGCATCAGCACATCGTCAAGCAGTCCCTCGGCGCTGGGCTCATAGATATAATCCCAGTGCTCGAGCATCTCTTCTTCTTCAACCGGTTCCACCGGCAGCAACTGCCGCACCTCGGGGTGCTGGGTCATGGTATTGACGAAATCGTTCTGCACCACGTAGAGCCGGTCGATACGGCCCTCACGGTAGGCATCCAGCATCACCGTGATACCGCCGAGCAGGTCCTGCATGCGCGGCTTGTCGCCCAGACCGCTGTTCTGCGCCAGCACATTGCTGCCGATGCGGTGCATGAAAGCCACACCCTTGTTGCCGAACACGCAGACATCGGCCTCTACGCCCTTGTCGTCCCATTCGCGCATGGCGCCAATGGTCTTCTTGAAGACATTGGTATTGAGGCCGCCGCACAAGCCACGGTCCGTGGTGACCACAATAAAACCCACGCGCCGCACGGTTTCCCGCTCTTCCAGAAAGGGATGGCGGTAGTCCGGATTGGCGTTACCCAGATGCCCGATCACCTGGCGAATCTTGCGTGCGTAGGGCCGCGAGGCCGTCATGCGGTCCTGCGCCTTGCGCATCTTGCTCGCCGCGACCATTTCCATGGCCTTGGTGATCTTCTGCGTGTTCTGGATACTCTTTATCTGGGTGCGTATCTCTTTGGCACCGGCCATACTGTCACCCGTTCCAGTGATTCGACTTGAATTCATCCAGCGCCTTGATCATGGCCTGCTGGATATCGTCGTTGAGGTCGCCTTTCTGGTTGATCTTCTTGAGAAGATCCTTCTGCGCACTGCGCAGATAGTCATGCAGCGCCGCCTCAAACGGCACCACCCTGGGCACTTCCAGATCGTCCAGGTAGCCCTCGTTGGCGGCGAGCAGTGAGAAGGCCATTTCCGCGATGGTCAGCGGCTGGTACTGCGGCTGCTTCATCAGCTCGGTGACGCGCTGACCGCGCTCAAGCTGCTTGCGGGTGGCGTCGTCCAGATCGGAAGCGAACTGCGCGAAGGCGGCCAGTTCGCGATACTGCGCCAGCGCCAGGCGTACACCGCCGCCCAGTTTCTTGATGATCTTGGTCTGCGCCGAACCACCCACGCGCGACACCGACAGACCGGCGTTGATAGCCGGACGGATGCCCGAGTTGAACAGATCGGTTTCCAGGTAAATCTGGCCGTCGGTGATGGAGATCACGTTGGTCGGTACGAAGGCCGACACGTCACCGGCCTGGGTTTCGATGATCGGCAGAGCCGTCAACGAACCGGTCTTGCCCTTCACGCCGCTGCGCTTTTCCACTTCCGCCTCGTTGATACGCGAGGAACGCTCCAGCAGGCGCGAGTGCAGGTAGAACACGTCACCGGGATAGGCTTCGCGGCCGGGCGGACGACGCAGCAGCAGGGAGATCTGGCGGTAGGCCCAGGCCTGCTTGGTCAGGTCATCGTAGATGATCAGCGCGTCTTCGCCCTTGTCACGGAAGTACTCGCCCATGGCGCAGCCGGCATAGGGGGCGATGAACTGCATGGCAGCCGGATCAGCGGCACCGGAGGCCACCACGATGGTGTGCTCCATGGCGCCGTGTTCCTCGAGCTTGCGCACCACGCCGGCGATGGAGGAGGCCTTCTGGCCAATCGCCACGTAGATACACTTAATGCCCGAGCCTTTCTGGTTGATGATGGTGTCCACGGCCACCGCAGTCTTGCCGGTCTGGCGGTCACCGATGATCAACTCACGCTGGCCGCGGCCCACAGGGATCATGGCGTCCACCGACTTGAGGCCGGTCTGTACCGGCTGATCCACCGATTGACGGGTGATCACGCCCGGCGCCACTTTCTCCACCGGGGAAGAGCCTTCGGCCTTGATCGGCCCCTTGCCGTCGAGCGGGTTGCCCAGCGCGTCCACGACGCGACCCAGCAGCGCTTCGCCGGTGGGCACTTCGAGGATGCGGCCGGTACATTTGACCGTGTCGCCTTCGGAGATGTGCTGGTATTCGCCCATCAGCACCGCGCCCACGGAGTCACGCTCCAGGTTGAGCGCCAGGCCGTAGGTCTGCTCGGGGAACTCCAGCATTTCGCCCTGCATGGCATCGGCCAGCCCATGGATACGGCAAATGCCGTCACTCACGCTGACCACTACGCCTTCGTTGCGCGCCTCAGAGGCGGCCTCGAAGTTCTTGATGCGTTCGCGGATCAGCTCGCTGATTTCGGATGGATTGAGTTGCATCGTGCTACCTCGTCAATGAACCAGTGCGCCGGACAGCCGCTCAAGCTGACCACGGACAGAACCGTCGATTACCAGATCGCCGGCGCGGATGACGGCACCGCCGACGACGCTTTCGTCTTCCCGGCAGTGCAGGCGTACTTCCCGCCCCAGACGCTTGCCCAGCGCCGCAGCGATCTTGTCTTGCTGGGCCTTTTCCAGCGGCTGCGCGGAGATCACCTCCACGTCCACAATACCCTCGGCCTCGGCACGCAGGCGCTCATAAATGGCGGCAATCTCCGCCACCAGCGTCAGCCGGCGGTTGGCCGCCAGCAGTCGCACCAGATTCTCGCCTTCCCCGTCCAGGGCCTTGCCGGCTGCGGCAGTGACCAGCGCCACCAGCTGTTCGGTCTCCACCCGGGGGTTACCCAGCAGATCGCGAACTTCCTCGTGCGCCACCACTTCAGCCAGTGCCGCCAGACGCTCCGACCACGCGGCGCGCGACTTGTCGTCGCCGGTCAGGCCGAATACGGCTTTGGCGTAAGGCCGTGCCAGTGTCGTCAACTCCGCCATGCAAAGTCCCCGTCAGATTTCCGCGACCAGATCGTCGATCAGCGACTTGTGCGTCTTCGCGTCAATCTCGCGACCCAGAATACGCCCGGCGCCCAACGCCGCAATGTCGGCCACTTCCTTGCGCAGCTCCTGGCGCGCCCGGGTGACTTCCTGGGCGATTTCGTTGCGCGCGGATTCGATCAGACGCTCGCCTTCACGGCGGGCTTCCTCACGCGCTTCCTCAACCAGCTCGCTGCTGCGCTTGTTGGCCTGGGCGAGAATCTCGGACGCCTTTTGACGGGCCTCGGCGAGAACCCGCTCATTCTCCTCGCGCGCTTTCTCCAGCTCCGCCGCGCCCCGCTCACCGGCGGCGAGGCCGTCAGCGATGCGCTGCTGACGCTCGCGCATGGCTTGCGCCAGCGGTGGCCACACATAGGCCTTGGTAAACCAGACAAACAACGCGAAGGCGATGAGCTGGCCGATCATCGTGACGTTGATGCTCACGCCGTCACCTCCAGTAGATGGACAGAATGGACCGGTCGTCGATCAATGATCAGTTACCGGCGGCTGCCAGGGCTGCTTCCACTGCGGCATCCACAAACGGGCTGGCAAAGGCGAAATACAGCGCCACACCCACGCCGATCATCGACACCGCGTCGAGCAGGCCGGCAACAATGAACATGCGGCCGAGCAGCATGCCGGCCATTTCGGGCTGACGCGCAGCGGCTTCGAGAAACTTGCCGCCGAGCAGGCCGAAGCCAATGGCAGTACCAAGCGCACCAGCGGCGATGATGATAGCCACGGTAATGGCCGTCGCACTCTGGACGCTGGCGATGAGGGCTACGAGTTCCATGCTTCCTCCTGGGAATAAGGTCTGTAGTGAACCGGGTTAGTGGTGTTCTTCCGACGCCATACTCAGATAAATGATCGTCAGAATCATGAAAATAAACGCCTGCAGGGGCACCACCAGAATGTGGAAGATAGCCCATGCGGTCGTCAGTGCAATCTGTCCCAGCAACATGGCGATCGAACCGGCGCTGCTGAACAGCTCCGGCGCGGTATAACCGAGCGTCATGGTGGCAAGCAGGACAAAAATCAGTTCCGCCGCGTAGAGGTTGCCGAACAACCGCAGCGACAGCGAAATCGGCTTGGCGATGGTTTCGATCACGTTCAACGCGAAGTTGAACGGAAACAGCCACAGCCCGAAGGGATGCCCGAACAGCTCCTTGAGATAACCCAGGCCACCCTTGAAACGGATGCTGTAGATAATAATCAGCAGGAACACACCAATGGACAGACCAAAGGTGGCGTTCATGTTGGTGGTGGGCACCACCTTGAAGTAATCGAAACCCAGTGCGTAGGCGAGTGTGGGCAGCCAGTCTATAGGCACCAGGTCCATGAAGTTCATGAGGAAGACCCAGACGAAGATGGTCAGCGCCAGCGGGGCGACCAGATCACTCTTGCCGTGGAAGGATTCCTTGACCAGGTTATCGATGAACTCCAGCACCATTTCGACGAAATTCTGCAGCGGGCCGGGTACACCGGTGGTCACGCGGCTGGCGGCAAACCAGAAAATGCCCACAAACAGCGCGCCGAGCACGAAGCTGGTGAACAGGGTATCCAGATGCAACGCCCAGAATCCCTCGCCGACTTCAAAGTTCGTCAGGTGGTGGGCAATGTAATCGGTGACCGGGTTTTCTGCGTCGGCACTCATCGTTTTCCTGACAATCCCCTGGACAAATCAAGCAAGGCCAGCCAGTTCACGGCCAGCACGGCGACGAAAGCAGTGATCAACGGCGCAAAAAGCTCCGCGTGGAACACGAGCGCGACCGCAAACAGCACCGCGGTCAAAATGAACTTGAACGCGCCTCCCCAGTAAAATGCCGACAACATGGCACCGGGCGCGGCTCCGGGTTTGCGGGACAAGACCGCCAGCGCAAACACCAGCCATGGCAGGAACGCGACTGCGGCGCCCGCAAGTGCGGCCCGGGCTGCCTCGGTGCCTGCGACAAACAGCCACAACAGCGCACAAACAATGCCGACTGCCAACTGCCCGCAACCGATGCGCAAGACCGCGTATCTGAGCGTCATGAGCCCGCAACCGTTACTGCAAAGACGCGCAAAAGCGTCTGTGACCGGCCTTTGGCGCATGCGCCCTGACGACCGTGAAACCCGCCCCGGCAGGAACAAACGCGGCGAAGCGGCGCGCAGTATAAAGATTTGGCGGGAGAGGGTCAACGCCGTTGCCGCGGGAAACAGGCGCAGAGACGTATGCGGGCCAGGATTCATATCCGCAGTGTTGCCTCCGGCGCGCTGGTCGGCAATTACCCGGGAGGGAATACCAGGCCTAAAGTGAATGATTGCGCCTGCAGGATGCGCACAACAACGAGAGGAAGGCTATCGCACTTCTTATTGAA
>SLLK01000067.1 GCA_007134115.1 Gammaproteobacteria bacterium
CCAGGCGTGCGCCGCGTTGCACCGGGATGACGAATGGTCGGTTGGGCAGCATATTGTTGATCGGCGTATCGATGAACCCGGGGTGCAGCACCGTGATGTCGATGGGATAACGGTAGAGTTCGGCGCGCAGTGCTTCCATGTAGCTGCTCAGTGCCGCCTTGGACGCGCTGTAGGCGCTGTTGGCGGGAAACCCGCGAAACGCCGCCACACTTGAAGTGGCGACGATGTGGCCGTGGCCGCGCTGGCGAAAGTATTCGGTCGCCGCGTCGACCGTGGCCATGGCGCCAATCACATTGGTTTCAATGGTCTGTCGGTGCGCGTCGAATTCCCCCTTGCCGATCTTGCCGCCCAGGGCGACGCCGGCATTGGCGAATATGATGTCCAGTTCACCCAGTTCCGCAGCGATATCGCGCACCGCCGTGGGCACCGTTGCGTAGTCGGTGACGTCGAGTTGCCGGATAGCCACCTGTGTCTCCGGATGCGCTGCGGATATTTCCTCCCGCAGGGCCTTGAGTGAGTCAAGGCGCCGCGCGGTCAAGCCCAGCGCGTAGCCGCGACTCGCCAGTTCCAGGGCGAGTGCCTTGCCGATGCCGGAGCTGGCGCCGGTGATCATGATGCGTTTGGTCATGGAAGATTCCTTGCTGGTGTCGTGGTCCGACAGCGATTGATCGCTGCAACGGAATGGAACAGTCCGTTCGCGTGCTATTGAAAGCGCCAGGTCAAGCCGACGCTGAGTGCCTCCAGCTCGACGCTGGAAGTGTCAAGATAGCGGATATAGTCGCCCCGGATGGCAAAGTTGCGATTCAGCGGCACCGAGGCGCCGGCGGCCAGTTGCAGTCCACCGCTGAAATTGTCGGCGATACGTTGGCCGACACGGGCGCGGTAGCCCTGGTCGGAGGCCCGCCGACTTCTTCCCGGAAGAAAAGGTCCAGCCCGGCGATCGGCGTCAGGAAGTGTTTCATTGCCCAGCTCCGGCTATGGTGTGACTGTGGTCCGCTCACCATAACTGACACATTGACCCTGTTGCTTGACAGCGCATGTCGCTTGCGGGACTGTACCGCAATTACGCCGTGTTGTAGAAGGCACCGCTTGCCCTGACGGAACCCGCTCATGTTCAACAAAGTGCCCCAGCGCCTGACGCACAGTCTGTCCCGCTATATTCTGCGTGCCCGACGTCCGGTCACCATCCTGTTCACCGATATTGAGGATTCCACGGCGTATTGGGACCGCCACGGTGATGTCCGGGGTCGTCTCATGGTGGACCGGCACAACCGGCTTATTTTCCCGGTGATCCGCCAGTTCCGGGGGCGCGTGGTCAAGACCATCGGCGATGCCATCATGGCCGTGTTCAAGAAGCCCGAGCACGGTGTGCGCGCCGCCGTAGCCATCCAGCAAATGCTCGAACGGGTACGCCGCGATGACCCCGAGTTTGACTTGCGCGTACGTATCGGCCTGCATACCGGCGAGGCCATTGTGGAAGACCGTGATGTCTTTGGCGATGCCGTCAATGTGGCCTCGCGGGTGGAAAGTCATGGCAAGGGCAATGAGATTCTGCTTTCCTCGGCCACCGCGAACGGCCTGCCCCGGGGCAAGTTTCCGCTCAAGCGGGCGGGCAGCTTCACGCCACGCGGCAAGCGCAAGCGCCTCGGCCTGTTGCGCTGTGTGTGGGAGGACGCTCATGACCTGACCACCGTGATCCGTCTGGACGCGTTGCCGCTGGTGCCGCGCCAGAAACTCGAGGTCGCCTTCTACGCGCTTGCCTCACTGGTCGGTGTCGGCGTGCTCTACTATCTCTACGGTCGTTACCTGCTGGCTGATCAGGAGCGGGTGGCGATGATGATTCTCAATCCCGACGCATTGCTGCACGACTGGACCGGGCAGGCCGCGGCGGGCGGTCTGTTGGTGGCGCTGGGGTTGCTGTTGTGGCGCCTGCGCCGCCTGCCCACACGTCTGATGAGTCTGTTCAAGGGCGGCTTCGGGTTTACCGCCGTATTTGTGGTCGCCTATTTGGCTGCCAGCGTCTCGCCATGGGAGCCGCCACGTTACTGGAACGAGGTGCTCCACGAATCCCATCACCTGTTTGTAGAGGTGCGCCAGTCACGCGCAACGGTGCATGAGGATCCCTCACTGACGGCGCCGGTGGTGCGCGAAGTGCGCCGTGGCACGTTGCTGTTGCTGACCGATATTGCCGGTGCGGAGAGTATCACCTGGAACCGCGTGCCCACCGGGACGGAGGGTCACGGCTGGATACCCAGAGTGGTGCCGGCGCGCATCGGGGTGCCGGAAACCCGCGTCACCATTACCCGCAAGCACTACATTCGTTACCGCGATGTGTGGCTGCTGGGGCTGGGCCTGCTTGGCTTGCTCTGGGGTACGCTCAACTTCCGTATCAAACCTTCCTGACAGTCCGGCGCCGCGCCGGCGCATGCCGCAGTCATCCGGCGTGCCCGCGCCGGGCAAGCCATTGCCCCAGTTCCCTGGCCGGTTGCGGACGACAGTAGTAGTAGCCCTGCCCGGTGTTGCAGCCGAGTTCTGCCAGTGCGTCGGCTGTCTCCTGGTTTTCGATGCCCTCGGCGACTACACCAAGGTCCAGGCTGTGGGCCAGCAGAATGCTCCCGCGTACGATGGGTGCGTTGCTGGCGCCATTCATCTGCCGCACGAAAGTCTGATCGATCTTGAGCACGCTGACCGCCAGTTGTTCGAGATAGGCCAGCGACGAGTAGCCGGTGCCGAAGTCATCGATAGAGAAGATCACGCCCAGTTTCGCCAATTCGTTGACCGTGTGGGCGACCTGCCCCGGATTCCGCATCAGGGCGCCCTCGGTGATTTCCATTTCAAGCGAACCCGGCGCCAGCGCGTAATGCTGAAGCAAATCCCGGACGAACGAGGGGAACGCCTCGTCGCTGAAATTGCGTGGTGAAATGTTGACCGCCACGCTCAGCTCTATGCCCCGTTGTCGCCACGAAATCTGCTGTTCCAATGCGGTTTCCAGCACCCAGTGCGTCAATGGGTGGATCAGACCGCTCTGCTCCGCGATGGGGATGAAATCGCCGGGTGGCGCCAGTGACCCGTCGGCCTGTGGCCAGCGCACCAGGGCCTCCACGCCGCTCACCCGCCCGGAGTGCAGGTCAATCTTGGGCTGGTAATGCAGGATCAGTTCGTCATCGGCGATGGCAGGCCGCAGCTTGCCCAGCAGTCGGCTCTGGCGCCGCCCGGCATCGTCCAGGCGCGAGTCGTAGGTCGCATAGGGCCGGTCCTGTTCGCGGGCCATGAACATGGCTGACATGACCTTGCGGATCAGCACCACCGGGTCGTCGGTTTCGTGAAAGGGGTAGGCCGCAGCGCCCAGGTAGCTGTCCACATAGACCAGTTGCTCGCCGAGCTCGTGGGGCCCCTGGGCCGTGCTTATCACGTCGCGGGCAGTCTGCAGCACATTGCGGCGACTGCTGCGCAACATCAGTATGAGTTGATCGGTCGCCGTCTGGAAGGTTTTGCCGCGCTTCCCGGCCAGCGTGTCGAGCTTGCTCGCCAGCGTGTGCACCAGTTCGGTGGTGCCCTTCGGGCCCAGCATGCTGCTGATGGAACCGTAATTGTTGATATGGATGGCCAGCAGGTAGCAGCGCACGCCATTTTCGACCTCGCCGCTGTCATCCTGCATGATTGCCGAGAGTTCTTGTTCCAGCGCCTGCTGGTTGGGCAATCCGGTATCCGCGTTGACCCGGGCATATGCCTGCAGCTGACGCATCTGCTCGGCGACCACCTGAAACAGCAATCCGGCGAACAGACCGATCCCGCAGAGCACCGCCAGGCGCAGCAGCCAGTTGGCCGTTGTCTGTTCCAGGCCCTGGCTGACTTCCAGCGGCATGAACGGTCCCAGGACCAGGCCGCCGGCGAATGCCGCCAGCAGGCCGCCGGGGAGCTGGAATAGCGCCGCCGCCAGCAGAATGGGCAGGATCATCAGGTAGGGCCAGGTATAGGTGGTGCCGCCGGTATGATAGACCAGCGCGCCGGCCCCGCCGATCATGGCGGTCAGCAACACGAGCGCAAGGAGCGTTCGCCGGACGCCGCCGGGACCCTGCCTCCATTGCGCGAAGTTGATGTGCTGCCCGGCGATGCCCGCGCCGAAACCTGGATACATGACAGTGTCTTCCTTATTGGCTGCCGAGCATGCAGTAGGCCTTGGTTTCCGTTTATTGTCAATAATAGGGAAGCTTGCAAAGTCCGGGGCAGTGCTCCAGATTGGGTCAATCAACCAGAGGTGCCTTAATGCAATTCCAGGCAGGCTGTGATCTTGGTTACCGGGTGCCCGAGTGGTGCACCTTCCTGTTCAGCGTAGCCGCTGAGCACGGCGGCTGCCAGCGGGTTGATGATGAACAGCTGACGATTGAACCGTCGGTGTCCGCCGACTGGTTGTTAATGCCCGACAGCGGCAACCGCTGTGTGCGCTTGATGTACGGGCCGGGCACGCTGCGGCTGCGCTATCGGGCGACGGTGACGGCCAACCCCCAACTGCTGTCGCCCCGGGCGGTGACGGCTGGTTTGGTGGGTCACGTGCCGGCCGGCGTGCTGCCTTATCTCTTGCCCAGCCGCTATTGTCCTTCTGACCAGTTGCTGGATTTCGCGGGTGCGACCTTTGGTCATGGCGCGCCCGGTTACGCCCTGGCGGCGTCCATTTGTGACTGGGTCAGCACGTCCATCAGCTACCGCGTCGAGACCAGTAACAGCGCCACCACGGCACTGGAGACGATTCGCGCCGGTGAGGGGGTATGCCGGGATTTCGCCCATCTCGGTATTGCCCTGTCGCGCGCAGTGAATCTGCCGGCACGTTTTGTCACCGCCTATGCCTGCGGCCTGGAGCCGCAGGATTTCCACGCCATGTATGAAGTCTGGCTGGGTGATCGCTGGTATCTGTTTGATCCCACGCGCCATGCGCGGTTACCGGCGGTGGTGCGTATCGGTACCGGCCGTGACGCGGCGGACGCACCGTTCGCCAATATTGTGGGCCCGGCTGTGATGACCGATATGGATGTGTTTATAGCGCCGGTCGGTGACGGTGAACAGCCGGCTGCGACCACACTGGCTGTCAGCAATGCGGCCGCCGGCGAGTGAGCCGATTCAGCGTGGCCCAGGCTCTTTGCGGCACGCGTCCTGCGCCTTCAGGAACCCGTCTACCTGCGCCTGGAGTGCCGGATTGTTGGTCAGGATGCGCTCACGCACATAGTCCAGGTAGTCCGGCGGCGCGTTGCTGGCCAGCAGGCCTGCCAGGATATGGCGCACATAATGGAAAGCGGTACGCAGGCCTTCACGCCGGTGTTGTACCAGCCAGGTGAGCGCCTCGGTGGCAGCCACATCCGGCGTGGCCGGTTCAACCCTGATCAACGTGCGCCGGTACTCCACACCTTCGTTTTCAATGCTGTCCATGCTCGGGCGTGTGCCCGCCGTCTCCCGCCGGATCAGATCATCCGGGACCTCGTAGAGTGCGCCCCATATCCGCCGTCCGCTGTCCGGCACCAGGTCGGCGGCGGCGCAGCGATTGCCTTCGCTCCACACTGTAAACGAAAGCTGGTGCGGTTCCAGGGTGCGCGCCAGGCCGAGATAGCGGGCGTCCCCGCGCAGGCGCGGACGCGAGTTGAGGCGTTCGGTGTCGAGGTTGGAGCCGTATTGGAAGATGATGGTCATGGGGGCTTAAGTCCAGAGCAGGTCTGCCGTTAAAATGACGCCGAGCGGTAATGGGCGCCAACGGAAGGTAGCCCGGTTGGCGTCTTTGAATCGGGTTAGCATAACGCGGAGCTAAGCCGCCGCGCGCTTAGAGCCGTCGGCTTGAGCGCCCGGTTAGCCCCTCACTGTAGGTTTCCTCATGAATCGGAAAACGGCCACGTTCTCTTCATCGGCCGCCGGATTGGCGTTTAGAGCCTGCGCCGACGGATGATGACAGCTGAGTATTCTTGCCGTGCTGACTTGGGATAGAAACACGTGGGCTTTCCGTGCAGCGCCGCCTACCAGGACGATGCACTGTAGGTTAGGCATGGCGGCCACCAGAACC
>SLLK01000144.1 GCA_007134115.1 Gammaproteobacteria bacterium
CGGGGGTGTGGATGTCCTGCGCGGGTTGCAGGGCCTCGTTGCGTTGCCGGTGCTGATTGATCCGCGCCAGCCCGGGCTGGCGTTCGAGCAGCGCCAGGATGTCCTGCATGGTAAACGCAGGGTTGTGGGGGTAAAGCCCGGCGTAGACCTGACGCACGAAATCCAGGTCTTCCGGGTAATCCACGGTCCAGCGCATTGCCGAAAGGTCGGTGGTATGAGACACATTGACCCGCGTGAACTGCTCCGGGTGGGCGTGCATGTGCAGGGTGACGTGCTCCCGGCATGCGGGATCGCGCGCCTCTGCATGGGTTCGGTCGAGTGCTTCACGGGAGAAGACTTCCACGTCCAGCCCGTCGGGCCAGGTGGGCGGGTCGATGTTGCCGGCGTAATCGGCACCGGTCTCGATATACCTCTCAATGACGCGGTCGATCAGGTGCGGGTCGGTCAACGGGCAGTCAGCGGTCAAACGCACGATGGTCTGCGGCCGGTATGTCCGGGCAACCGCCAGGAAACGATCCAGTACGTCGTTCAGGCTGCCCCGCACGACATTGAGACCGTGCGCCGTGCAAACATCCGCCAGGGGGGTGTCCGCTGGTGCGTCACTGGTGGCGACAACCAGGTTGTCCAGGCGTTGCGCGCGCTGGATGCGTTCGATCTGGCGCAGGATCATGGGTTGCCCCTGCAGCGCTTCCAGCACCTTGCCGGGCAGGCGTCGGGAGGACATGCGTGCCTGCAGGATGCCCAGGATCATGTCGCCCACCGTGCCGGGTTGATCAGGGGTTCGCCGGGCAGCGCGAAGTCGGCGAGGGCATTCGGTGTGATGTTGGTCAACGGAGCGTGCAAGGCGGCGACGATTTCATCGAGTTCGCTGGCGGACTGGCAGCCCACCACAAGGGCGGAGATCTCCGGGTGCATGCGGCAGGCAGCCAGCGCCGCCTGCAACGGGCTGATCCGGTGTGCCGATAACCATGCATGAAAGCGTTCGTGATGAGGGCGCAGTGTCCGCAGGCTGGCCGGCAATGCTGTCGGCGGCATCAACAGCAGCCCCTGCAGAAAGATACTGCGCGCATGCACGGCAATCCCGCGCCGGGCACATTCGGCCAGCATGTCGGCGTCGGCAAAGCGGCTGTCGTAGACATTACAGGGCAACTGCACCAGATCGGGATCGAACCGGGCGAGTATCCGGCGCAGGGCTTCTGGCGCGTAGACGGAGACGCCAATTCGCTGCGTGAGGCCTGTCTCCCGGGCCTTGCGCAGGGCCCGCCACAAGGCCTCGCCTGACGGGCCGGTGAGATCGTCCTCGCGGTGGACGAGAATGGCCTGTACGGAGCTTCGTTGCAGCCGTTCAAGGGATGCCTTGATTTCGGGCAGGAGCGTGGCGGGGTCTTGCCCGGGGCGGGTCTTGGTGATGAGATCGAATTGCTGTGCCGGGGCATAACGACCCAGAAGCGCTTCGGCCTCGCCGTAGGCCGGGGCGGTATCCAGTGTGCGTATGCCATGGTGCGCTGCCCGTTCAAGTACCTTGCGAGTCGCGTCCTGGCCCGGTTTTCCGTGGCGATTGGCGATGCCGTACTCCAGACCGAATTGCACCGTGCCCAGCGCCAGCGCCGGGGCTGCGGTCGCTATATGGCGCTCGGCCTCAGTCACAGCACCTCCCGCAGGGCGTTGCAGACCCGGCTGACATCGCTGTTCTGCATGGCGGTAAAAAAGGGGAGCGAAAGGACGCGTTCGTAATACTGCCGGGCCCCCGGCAGCGCGAGATCAGGATGCTGGCGCCGGTACCAGGGTTGCTGGTGCACGGGCCGGTAGTGGACCTGGGTGCCGATGCCGCGGGCGCGCAGCTGCTGCATGACTTCGGTGCGCGTCTTGCCGGCGCGGGCAAAGTCGATGTGCACGGGGTACAGGTGCAGCACCGGCTCACAGTCCGCGACGCGCGGCACCGGCCGTACCAGTGGCGCAAGCCCCTGCAGCGCTTCGTCGTAGCGGGCCATCAGCGTGGCACGGCGCGCGGCGAATTCAGGCAGCTTCGCCAGCTGGCTGGTGCCCAGCGCACAGTGGATGTCGCTGGCGCGGTAATTATTCCCCGGCGCGGGCATTTCGTGATACCAGGGCCTGCGTTCGCCATCGTGTTCATACGCTTGTGCGGGATCGGTGAAATCCCCCGCGTCGTGAACCAGCCCGTGGTTGCGCGCCCGCCGCATGGCGGCGGCAAGCGCCGCATCGTTGGTGGTGACGGCGCCGCCTTCGCCCATGGCGATGGTTTTGGCCGGGTGAAACGAGAATACCGTGGCATCGCTGAAGCGGCAGTCGCCGACGCTGGCGCTTTGCCCGTGGCGGGTGGTGTAGCGCGTGCCCAGCGCATGGCAGCCATCCTCGATGATGCCCAGCCCCTGTTCACGGGCCAGCGCTGATAATGCCTCGATGGGGGCGACCTGTCCGTTGAGATGCACAGGCAGTACGACCCGTGCCGGATGTCCGTCGCGTGCCAGCGCCGCGCGCATGTCTGCGGCGCGCATCAGGCCGGTGTCCGGGTCCACATCGGTGAATGCAATGTCCGCGCCGGTGAAACCCGGCGCATTGGCCGTGGCGACGAAGGTGATGGCCGGCACCAGGGCGCGCTCACCGGCGCGCAGCCCCAGCGCCATGCAGGCCAGGTGCAGGGCGGCTGTGCCGCTGCTGCAAACCACCGCCTCGCGCGCGCCGGTGGTGGCTGCCAGCGCGCGTTCAAAAGCGGTGGTCGCCGGCCCCGATGTCAGCCAGTCGCCGCGCAGTACGGCGGTGACTGCAGCGATATCATCGTCATCCAGCCAGTGGCGGGTATAAGGCAGGAAAGTCGGGGTGTCGGTTTTCCGGTTCATATGCCGGCGAGGTGGTTGATGCGGCGGATGTCGTCTACGTTGAGAAAATCGGGGTTGGTGACGGACTGGTATTCAAAGCCGGCCGCCACGGTTTCGCCCCGTTCGCCGGCGGCGTTGACGGTATAGTCCATATGCCCGTTATGGAACTTGATGGTAGGTTTGATCACATAGTGATCATCGAACGCCACGGTCAAGTGAGAGTCATCAGCGGGGCACATGACCTCGTGCAGCTTTTCTCCCGGACGAATCCCGATCACCTCGGTTTCCAGTTCCGGCGCCATGGCCCGCGCCACGTCAACCATTCTGGCCGACGGGATTCTGGGCACAAAAATCTCGCCGCCCTGCATGCGGCTGAAAGAGGCCAGCACAAAATCCACGCCCTGCTGCAAGGTGATCCAGAAGCGGGTCATTTCCTCATGCGTAATAGGCAGCCGGGTTGCGCCTTCGTCCAGCAGTTTGCGGAAATGGGGTACCACCGAACCACGCGATCCCACTACGTTGCCATAGCGGACCACCGACAGGCGCGTGCGATGGTCGCCGACGATATTGTTGGCGGCCACAAACAGCTTGTCGGCGGCCAGCTTGGACGCACCGTACAAATTGATGGGGTTGGCAGCCTTGTCGGTGGATAACGCGATCACGCGTTCCACGTTCTGGTCGATGGCGGTCTGGAATACGTTCTCCGCGCCGTGGACGTTGGTCTTGATGCATTCCATCGGATTGTATTCAGCCGCGGGCACCTGCTTCAGGGCGGCGGCGTGGATCACCACGTCCACCTGACGCATGGCGAGGCCGAGGCGATCACGGTCACGGACATCGCCGAGGAAGTATCGCATGCACGGATGATCGAAATGCTGCTGCATTTCGAACTGCTTGAGTTCGTCACGCGAGTAAATAATGATCCGGCGGGGCGCATAACGCTCAAGCAGGGTGCTTACGCAGCGACGGCCAAATGATCCGGTGCCTCCCGTGATCAGAATGCTTTTGTCGTTGAACATCCTCCCAGCCTCCAGCCGGTAAATTGACGAAAGTCCAGTGTGCCGAACGCCAGGAGATGGCTTGCGAATCACGAGGGTGCCCGGCCTGATTTTGATTGACCTGACAAGTTGTCAGTAGTTACGCGAGGATGGTTACTGTGGCATATCTTTTCGACGCAGTGAAGGCAAACCCGGTTTATCCGGGGCGTCTCAGGCAGCACATGAAATCGTTCAGCGGGGCGACTTCTATATTCTCGAAGCGTCCCAGCGTGGCGGTCAACCGGTTGCGGATGTGCATGACTTCGTCTTGCTCCAGTGCCGGAAACTGGCTGTCCTTGATTGAAACTCGTCCGCCGGCCAGCCCTCTCAGGCGTTTGCGAGTCTCTTGTGCGGCAATGACCAGTCGCCACAAGGGCGCCTCGCGGCGCAGCGCGAAAGGTGCCGTCTCTGCCATTTCCGGATCGGCAACGGCTTCCAGCTCCGCGACGATTCTATCTGCGGCCAATGGTCCTTCCAGATTGCCGAGTCGCTGCTTGAGTTCTGCGGGTATTGGCTGCTCTGCAGCGGACGGTTTGCCTTCAGCCAGTTCCCGGATCGCGGCCGTCAGTGCCGCTGCCGAGGAGAATTCCTGGCTGATCCGATTGGGGAACTCGCGGTCAAAATCCGAGCGTATGGGACGGTAGGCAAACACGGGGACACCCCCTGCCGCTGCTTCAAGTCCGCTGGTGCAGCCATTGTGGATGACCGCGCGGGCGGCGTGAATCCACTCGCTAATGCTGCCTTCATGAATGACCAGAAGGTTCGGATATCCGCTTAACTGGCGCTGCCAGCCGGAGAAGTCTTCAGCGGGATGAGGCCTTACGATAATGTCGATCTCAGGTATGGTGCGGGCAAGTGATTTCAGAAATAGCGTAAAAAGATCCCGTAATTCGATATCGTAGTTCACGACGTCAAGGAACTTCTCGCGTGTCCATTCACCGTAGGGTACGCCAGCCTGATGACGTTCGGCCTGCCGGACCAGGTCTCGCCTGCTTCGGGGACTGTGTGCAAACAGAAAATTCGAAGCCACAAGAATAAAAGGACGCGGACGTTGCGCGGGTGAACGGGCTTCGCCACGGTAGAACTGTGCCATCCCGGAGCGCCAGAAATCGACCCGTGGTGAACCGGTGGCAACGAACTTGTGCCCATGCTGCGGGAAGAAACGTTCGAGTTCGTGCCGGTCAAACTCGCCCCAGCAGAATACTTTCTCGACCAGGTCGAGGGTCCGGTTGGTATGGCGAAGCTTTGCGAAGTGTTCGTAGGTATCGTAGAGCAGACCGCTTTCCTCGTCCTGGGTGCTCAGCAAGTGGCCCATACGCTGTATACGGGCCATTTTGGGCAGCATTGATCCCTGAATGCTTTTCATGTGCACGATACCGGGCGGGAATGTGCGCCCACGAGCGCAGTCGAGGATTTCCCGCTTGCGGCCCACGACAACGTTGTGGCCGCGTTCGGCGGCAGCAAGCCCCAGCAACACGCGGCCTTCAAGCTCGCGCATTTTTACTTCCATGGGTATGTAAAGGTTCATGCTATTTCTTTGTCTGGTCTCGGGAGCAGCCACCCGGAGTAGCGCTGTGGCCAATGTTTGCCGGCCTGGTATCCGGTTGCGCTCAGCGTTTATCTATCCAGCGCCAGGTGCACATCAACCCCTTGAAGGGCGGGGCGGTCATGGTTCAGCACAATCACGGTGCGTGTGGCCGGGCTCTGTGTGATCAACCGCAGGACGATGCTGCCTTGCTGAGCGTCCAGACCGCGCAGGGGTTCATCAAGGATCAGAGTTGCCGATGGTGCCAGAAACGCTCGCAGCAATGCCACCCGGCGCGCTTCGCCGCCGGAGAGTTGCCAGCCGTTCAGCCCGATCCAGGTATCCAGTCGGTGTTGCATGTCCTTCAGGCCGATGGATTCCAGTGCCTGGCGGAGTTCGTTGTCTGACAGTGACGGGTTGGCCAGGCACAGGTTGTCGCGCAAGGTGCCGGAGAGGATGGTTGTCTCCTGGGGCATATAGCTGATGTGCTGAAAACGCTCGCTTTCGGGCTTGTGGTGCACCGGCCGGCCGTTCAGCAATACTTCGCCGGTATCCGGCTGCTGCAGACCGCACAGC
>SLLK01000021.1 GCA_007134115.1 Gammaproteobacteria bacterium
CTTGTCGCCGATCTGCAACAGGCCCACCGCATTGCGCAGGTCACGGTAATTTTTAACGGCGCGGTCATTGATGCTGATGATGATGTCCTCGGGCTTGACGCCGGCCTGCTCGGCCGCAGAGCCGGGCTGCACCTGCGCCACCAGTACCCCGTCCGTGTTGTCCACGCCGAAGGCCTCGGCCAGTTCATCGGTGAGATCCTGAACCACGACGCCGAGACGACCGCGGCGAATCTCGCCGTGGGTGATGAGCTGGTCCTTGACCTGTTGGGCCAGGTTCGAAGGGATGGCAAAGCCGATGCCGATGTTGCCGCCGCCGCGCGACAGGATGGCAGCGTTGACGCCGACCAGCTCGCCGCGCAGGTTGACCAGCGCGCCGCCGGAGTTGCCCGGGTTGATGGAAGCGTCGGTCTGGATGAAATCCTGGTAGCTGTCGGAATGCCCGATGCCGCTGCGGCCCAGGCCGCTGACAATCCCCGAGGTCACCGTATGGCGCAGGCCGAAGGGGTTGCCGATGGCGACTACGAAATCGCCCACGCGCAGGCCGTCGGAGTCGGCGATGCGCAGTGCCTGCAGGTTGTCGGCGTCGATCTGGATCACGGCCACATCGGTGGATGGATCGGTGCCGATGACTCTGGCTTCGTACTCGCGCTCGTCGGACAGGGTGACCTTGATCTCGTCGGCGCGATCGATCACATGGGTGTTGGTCAGGATGTAGCCGTTGGCCGCATCCACAATGACGCCGGAACCCAGGCTTTCGGATTCGCGGTAACGGGGTTCCTGCCCGTGCGGTCCGAAGAAGCGGCGGAAGAAGGGGTCGTCCATGAGCGGGTTCTCCACCCGCGTGCGGCCCTTGGTGGCAATGTTGACCACGGCCGGAATGGCGCTCTCCAGCATGGGCGCCAGGGTGGGCATCTCATCACCCTCGCTGGCCATGATGGGCAGGCCGGCCTGGGTGGGCCGCAGCATCACACACAACAACAGCGCCAGCGCAAACGAACCCAGGGCGATTATCCAGCGGTTACGAGCAGTCTGCATCAGCCATTCCTTCGTGATCATCAGGTGTTCTCCGTCGCCGGCCCGGGCCGGCGATTGGCCGGTGTGCGGTCAGCGCCATGTTGCGCCTGTAAAACGCGCGCGGGCAACCATAATTCGCGCGAACTTAACCCGGACTGAACGGCGCTCCCGGGCGCGGGAGGCGCTTCCCGCGCCGTGTCTGGTCGCCATAAAGCATGTTGGGGGCATCGGCCGGCGCTTTCAAGCATGGTCGTCCACGCCCTTTTGAGGGCACAAAAAGCGTGTATCCGGGCACACAATATCTTGTGTTTGGTTCTTTTAACTCAAGTGCCTGAAAAACCTTGTTTTGTGGATAAGCTGTGTATTATATGTGATTGAAATATAGTGGTATTGGTTGCGTGCAGTGCCGCACACAGGGTGTTGACACGAGGGGCAATTGAGGCCTAATGTTCAATCCACAAGACACAATATATAGGGGCAGTAGCGGCGGCTTCTGCCCGGTGGAATCACTACCCCCGGCGGGTGGTCAAAAAATAACAGCACGGATACGGAGAACGCATTGATGAAATCGGCGCAACTCAAGGTCGTCCGCAAGGCGGTGACCGATATTCCCATTCAGCCTGCCTCGGTAGATATCTGGGACAAGAAATACCGCCTCAAGACCAAGGGCGGCGAGATTCTGGATGTCGCCGTGGATGACACCTGGCAGCGCGTGGCGCGCGCCCTGGCCGAGGTCGAGGCGCCGGCGAACCGCGAATACTGGCACGAACGCTTCCTGTGGGCGTTGCGCCGCGGCGCCATTCCCGCCGGCCGCATTACCTCCAACGCCGGGGCGCTGGCGCACAAGCCGGCAACCTCCACCATCAACTGCACCGTCTCCGGCACCGTGCGCGATTCCATGAACGATATTCTGGACAAGGTGCATGAAGCCGGGCTGACGCTGAAGGCCGGTTGTGGTATCGGCTACGAGTTTTCCACGCTGCGCCCGCGCGGCGCCTACGTGTCCGGCGCCGGCGCCTATACGTCCGGGCCGCTGTCGTTCATGGATATCTACGACAAGATGTGTTTCACCGTATCGTCCGCCGGCGGCCGGCGCGGCGCCCAGATGGGCACCTTTGATGTCAGCCACCCCGACGTGGAGGAATACATCGGCGCCAAGCGCGAGGACGGACGGCTGCGCCAGTTCAACCTGTCGCTGCTGATTACCGAGGAATTCATCCAGGCGGTGCGCGCCGATGGCGACTGGCCGCTGGCCTTCCCCATCAACAAGGCGGAGGCCGAGGCCGACGGTCTGGACGTGAAAAAGGCCGATGGCATCGTCTGGCGTGAATGGCCCACGCACCAGGGCTATATCGTCAATCGCCAGGGCCTGGTCGCGTGCAAGGTGTACAAAACCCTCAAGGCGCGCCATCTGTGGAACCGAATCATGAGTTCCACCTATGACTACGCCGAGCCCGGCTTCATCCTCATAGACAAGGTCAACGAGCAGAACAACAACTGGTTCTGCGAGAACATCCGGGCGACCAACCCTTGTGTCACCGCCGATACCCGCCTGCACACGCAACACGGCCTGGTGCGCGTGGGCGATCTGTACGCCGACGGCGGCGCGCTGCAAACCACGGTGGATCGCCGTGCGCTGGGGCAGGATGCGCGTGGCACCGAAGCGCGCCCGGCAGTGCCGGTGTTCAAGACCGCCGACTCGGCGGATGTCTATCGTGTGGTCACCGAAGATGGGTACGAAATCAAGGCCACCGCATGGCACGATTTCTACACTGAACGCGGCAAGCACAAGCTCAGCGAGCTCAAGGCCGGTGAAGACCGCATCCTGATCCAGTCCGGCAAGGGCCAGTTCGGCAGGGAAGGTTCGCAGGACCTGGGCCTGCTGTTGGGTCTGATCACCGGCGATGGCCATTTCACCAACCGCGGCAAGGGCAAGGAAGCGGCCATCATCACCCTGTGGGGCGAGGAACGCGCGCTGGCCGACAAGGTCGCCGGTTACGTCAATGCGCTGATCGCCGGCACTTCCGTGCATGAAAGTCGTGACTACCAGGTCTCGCCGGTCGCGGTGCCGGAACGCAACCAGGTCTTCATCCGCTCGGTGCTGCTGGCGCGCGCACTGGAGCACTACGGCTTTACCCGCCAGACCAAGCTGCGGGTACCGGAAGTCATCTGGCGCGGCTCGGAGGAATGCGTGCGCAATTACCTGCGCGCCCTGTTCCAGACCGATGGCACCGTCAATATTTCCAGCAAGAGCCAGAGCTGCTCGGTGCGCCTGGCTTCCAGCCACCAGGATCTGCTCAAGGACGTGCAGCAGTTGCTCGCCAACTTCGGCGTGTTCTGCCGCATCCGGTCGCGGCGCGCTGCTGGCAAGCGCATGCTGCCCGACGGCAACGGCGGAGTGCGTGAATACGACTGCCGCGCCGACCACGAACTGATCATCGACGGCGAATCGCGCGAGATTTTCATGCGCGAGATCGGTTTCCTGCTCGACGCCAAGAATCACAAGTACCAGGAATGGGTGCAGGACAAGGTGCTGCGCAAGACCCAGCGTTTCACCAGCCGCATCGCTTCCATCGAGTACGTTGGCCGTGAGGCGGTGTTCGATACTACCCAGCAGGATCACAACACCGTGATCTTCAACGGCCTGGTCACCGGGCAATGCGGGGAACAGCCGCTGCCGCCCTACGGCTCCTGCCTGCTGGGGTCGGTCAACCTGACCCGGTTCGTCGAGGACGCCTTCACCGAGAATGCGCGCTTTAACTGGGAGGAATACCGCGAGGTGGTCTCGGTATTCACGCGCATGCTCGATAACGTGGTGGAGATCAACGGCCTGCCGCTGGAAGGCCAGCGCAACGAAATCCTGCGCAAGCGCCGCCACGGCATGGGCTTTCTTGGCCTGGGCTCCACCCTGACCCTGCTGCGTATGCCCTACGGCAGCGACGAGTCGCTGGAGTTCACCGAGCGCGTCTCGCGCGAGATGGCGCTGGCGGGCTGGGAAACCGCGCTGGAACTGGCGAAGGAAAAAGGCCCGGCGCCGATCATGGAAGAAGCGTTCAAGCTCACCCCCGAGATGCTGCGCAAGCGTCCGGAGCTCAAGAAAGACGGCTACAAGGTGGGTGACAAGGTCAAGGGCAAGCTGCTGTGGGCGAAGTACAGCCGCTACATGCAGCGCGTGGCCGGCGAAAACCCGGCGCTGGTGGAAGAGCTGGCCGAAACCGGCGGGCGTTTTACCCACCACACCTCCATTGCGCCCACTGGCACCATCTCGCTGTCGCTGGCCAACAACGCCAGCAACGGCATTGAGCCCAGCTTTGCGCATCACTACGCGCGCAACATCATCCGCGAGGGCCGCAAGTCCAAGGAAAAGGTGGACGTGTTCTCCTTCGAGCTGCTGGCTTATCGCGAGCTGATCAACCCCGGGGCGATGCCGTTCTCGCAGGACGAGGACAAGAAGCTGCCGGCATACTTCCGCTCTGCCGATGACATCTCGCCCAAAGAGCACGTGGACATCCAGGCTGCCGCGCAGCCGTGGATCGACTCGTCCATCTCCAAGACCGCCAACGTGCCCACGGAGTACCCCTTCGAGGACTTCAAGGACATCTACATGTACGCGTGGGAGAAGGGACTCAAGGGGTGCACCACCTTCCGTTTCAACCCCGAGGCGTTCCAGGGTGTGCTGGTCAAGGAGCAGGATCTCAAGAACACCACCTATCGTTTCGTGCTCGAGGACGGCACCGAGGTCGACGTGAAGGGCGACGAGGAAATCGAATACGACGGCGAAATGCACAACGCCGCCAACCTCTTTGATGCCCTCAAGGAAGGCACCTACGGCCGCTACTGACGGCGTGGGGACGATCAATCACGGATAACGCACGGCCAATCACCGCGCACCGAGGTAAACAAGACATGACCATCAAGATCGACAAGAAAATCGTGGACTACAAGGTCCTCAAGGACGACCAGGACGTTCCCGCAGCCGCGGAGGAAGCCGCTGCCCCCGAGGACGTGGCTGGAAGCAACGTCGTGCACATGCACGAGAAAGTGGAGCGGCCGGAAATGCTGGTGGGCTCAACGTACAAGGTAAAGACCCCGGTCTCCGACCACGCCATGTACATCACCATCAACGACATCGTGCTCAACGAAGGCACCGAGCACGAACTGCGCCGGCCGTTCGAGATCTTCATCAACTCCAAGAACATGGACCACTTCCAGTGGATCGTCGGCCTCACCCGCATCATCTCGGCGGTGTTCCGCAAGGGCGGCGACGTCACCTTCCTGGTCGAGGAAATGAAAGCCGTATTTGATCCCAAGGGCGGCTACTGGAAGCCCGGCGGCCGTTTCATGCCCTCCATCGTCGCCGAAATCGGCGATGTCATCGAAAAACACCTCATCCACATCGGCATGCTGCAGCCGCCCGAACTGGATGAGCACCAGAAAAAGCTGGTGGAAGAAAAACGCAAACAGTTTGAAGCCAAGATGGAAGAGGGCGGCAAGGTCGAAGAATCCGACTTTCCGGACGGCGCGACCTTGTGCGGGAAGTGTAGTACCAAGGCGATGGTGATGATGGATGGGTGTCTTACCTGCCTGAACTGCGGCGACTCAAAGTGTGGGTGAGGCGGACGCCCTCAGACGCGCGATAAGCTGCGTTGCGGGGTGCTCGAAGTGTCCTCATTACCCAGATACGGTAACTCCGGTACTTCTTCGAGTACCCCGCGCCTTGTTCTCGCACGTCTGACGGCGTCCTTGGGGTAAGCCATGAATGCATTTATGCGCTTTTTACAAAAGTTGAAAACAATTTTAAGAAGCGGCTGGACCGCGGCATTATTGATTTTTCTTTATATAATCGCCTTAATAAGCGCACCAAGAATTTCATCTGATAATTACTTCTATGAATTAGAGGTCAGCAAAATCGCGCTATCTCTTATCGCGATTTGGTTTATAGTTGCAGTCGTA
>SLLK01000281.1 GCA_007134115.1 Gammaproteobacteria bacterium
ACGTCGACCTCGACTTCGAGGGTGGCGGGGCCGCCGCCGCGGATGACGCCGTTGAGCGGAGCCACGTCACCGTAATCGCGGCCCCAGGCGAGGGTCAGGTGGCGGGTGTCGGGCAACTGGCGATTGGTGGGGTCGAGGTCGATCCAGCCGGCGCCGGGGCAGAACACGGCAACCCAGGCATGGGACGCATCCGCGCCGCGCAGTTTCTCCTGGCCGGGGCCCGCTTCGGTTTCCAGGTAGCCGCTGACGTAACGCGCCGGCAGACCCAGCGCGCGCAGGCAGGCGATCAGCAGGTGCGCGAAGTCCTGGCACACGCCGCGCCGGTGGGCGAACACCTGATCAAGCGGTGTGGCGACCGTGGTGAACAGCGGGTCGTATTCGAACTCGTCGTGGATCTGCTCCATCAATGCGGTTGCCGCTTCCAGCAGCGGTCGGCCGGGGGTAAAGCAGGCCCGTGCGTACTCCGCATAGCCGTCTCCCGGCGCGGCAAAGGGCGAGGCGAGCACGAACTCGCGCGCTTCGAGCAGACTGCTGTCGGTGCCGCGCAAGCTCTGCGCCACGCTTTCCCAGGGTGGTGTGGCGGCCGCATCCAGCGGTGCTCCGGGGGTCAGCTGCACCTCCGAAAGTGCGGTGACTTCAAGCACGGTATGCGCTTTTTGCACGGCGAAGTACGCTACGTGATTGCCGAACACATCTTCACGCTCGTGTCGGCTGGCCGGTTCCGGGCTGACATACAGGCGGTGGCTGGTGCATTTCTGGCGCGGCGTGGCGCGCGGCCGCATCCGCGCCTCGTTCTGACACTGGCTCACCGGCTGGGCGTAGCGATAGCGGGTGGTATGCGTGACACGATAATGCATCAGACGCTCGCTCTGCCGGACGTGGGCCATGTGGGGCTCATGACTGGCTCACCCCGGTTGCCTGCAGGTTGACCAGCTGGCGGGTCTGCTGGGTGTCACGCAGGAATTCCTCGGCCAGTTGGTCGGCGGCGATTTCCAGTTGCTGTTCCAGCTCGGTGGCCAGGCGTCCCAGTGCCGCCGGTTGGTCCAGTGATTCCGGCACGATGCCTTCCAGCAGCCGCCGGGCGGCGAGTACAGGCTGCTGCGCCACCGGCGTCTGCATCGACGGCTGGTCATGTGTATGCAGCTCGCCGAGATCCTGGTCCAGCCGCACCAGCAACGATGCCACCGAACGCGGATTGCCCGGTTCATGCAGCAACAGCCGGAGTACGCCGCGTCGACCGTCAAGAAGCACATCCGGACGGCGGTACTGGTTGGGATTGACACCGGCCACGGCAAACAGCGTCTCCGCCATGTCGAATTCCTGGGTGCTGCCTGCCAGTGGCGCATGGCGCACCAGCATGATGAGTTGCAACGCTCTTTCCAGGCGCAGCCCCAGGCTGAGCAGGCGGCGTCCGCGGTCGGTCTGCATGCCGTCGAACGACAGGGCGCGCACTGCGGCGATACGCGTGACCAGGTCCTCAAGTCGGGATTGCAGTGTCAGCAGGCCGTCGCCGGGCTGCGCGGGTCGATTGCCCAGGCTGTTGATCAAGCGCCATGCATCACGGTTGAGGCGATCCTGGGCGGCCCGGGCTGTCCGTTGCACCGCCCACAGGTTGAAGGCCAGGCCGCCGGCGATGGCGCTGTCCATGCGTTCACGGATGGCCTCGGCCGGCGCGATACCTTCCTGCGTGGCACCGGCCAGTTGCAACAGCTGCTGCTGCATGTTGCCGGCGCCATCACCCAGTTCCAGGTGGGCCAGTACGTTCTCGCGCAGAATGCGGGTCTGGGCGTCGGCGCGTTCCAGATAGCGACCCATCCAGAACAGGTTGTCGGCAATACGCCGGGAGATGGCGCCTTCCTGATGCGGGAACGGCCAGGGCCGCCCGGGCAGGGTGGCTACGCCTTCCTCGCGCGCCGGTTCCGAGGCAATCACCCACACATCCTTGCTGACGCCGCCGCTGGCCAGTGAGACATCATGGCTGTCAGCGCTGGCACCGGCGCGGCCGAGGCCGCCGGGCATCACGTACCAGCCATGCTCTTCGGCGACCACGAAAGTGCGTATTTCCAGCGGACGCGGGGACAGCGCCTCGCCGCTGACCACGGGCGCGCAGGAACGCTCCACGGGTGTTTCGGCAGTAAAAAGTGCCGGCTTGGCCGCCATGCGTGCGGCCAGCGCTTCGCGTTGCGCGCTGTCAAGCGAGGCGCCTGTCAGCGTTTCGTGACGACCCCGATCAAGCGCGTGGATCATCAGTTCGGGCAGATGTTGCAACACGTGCTCAAGATGGGCGGCTTCGCCGCACCACCAGGCCTGCTGACCCGGTAACCGCAATTCCTCGCCGAGCAGGTGCTGGCACAACGCCGGCAGGAACGGTCGCAACAACGGGCTCTGGGCCACCGATGCGCCCATGGGATTGACGATGGCCACGCTGCCCGTGCGCGCCATCTGCAACAGCCCGGAGGTGCCCTTCATCGCCTGCCGGTCAAGTTCCAGCGGGTCGCAGAGCCGGTCGGCCAGCCGTCTGAGCAGCACATGGACCGGTTGCAGTCCACTCAGGGTGCGCAGCCACAACTGGCCATCCTGCACCCGCAGGTCACGCCCCTCGGCCAGCTGGTAACCCAGAAAATGCGCCAGATAAGCATCCTCGAACCATGTCGGACTACCGGGGCCGGCGCTGAGTAGCGCCGTGGTATAGCTGTCGGCGTCGCCGGGAGCCAGCCGTGCCAGGCACTCACGCAGGTTCTGAAAGAAGCGGCGGAGGCGGTGGGGATGGGCGTCGCGGAAGACGCTGGGGATGACGCGCGAAAGTACGATGCGCGATTCCAGGGCATAGCCCATGCCTTCGGGCGTGGCCGTGTGGTCGCCGATCACGCGCAGGGTGCCTTGTCCGTCGCGGGCAAGATCGGCGGCGTACAGGTGCAGCCATTGCCCGCCGGGCGGATTCACGCCTGCACAGGGTCGCAGGTATTCCGGGTCAGCGAACACCACTTCGGCGGGCAGCAGGCCTTGCTGGAGCAATTTCGCGGGGCCATGGATATCGGCCAGCAGGCGATTCATGAGGTCGGCCCGTTGTACCAGGCCCGCCTCCACGTCGCGCCATTCGCGGCTGTCTATAATGACCGGCACCGGGTCCATGCGCCAGGGCCGGTCGCGGCCCTGGGTGTCGCCGCTGATGCCATAGCTGACGCCCTGGTTGCGCAGAATGCGTTCGGTATCCTCGCGGCGTTGCTGCAGGCCGGCCGGACCCAGTCGCGCCAGGGCATGGGCGAGGTAATCCCACGGCGCCCGCACGCTGCCGTCGGCGCTCAGCATCTCGTCCCGGCGGTGCGGCGCCGGCCTGTAGCTCGCCAGCAGTTCGCGGAGGGGGTCATCCATGTGTCGCCCTCCTGATTCGCCGCGGGTACGGCCGTGGGGTCATGGTGTCAGGACCGCGTTGCATGGTCGGCCGGAGCGTCGTGTCGTGTCGCCGGGTCCAGCACGAAGTAGGTGCTGGCGATACTGTCATGGCACAGCCCAATCTGGCGCTGGAGTTCGTCGATGTATTCGTGCAACTCCGCGCCCGCCGCCGCCAGTGCAATCACGTCGCCCTGCTGGATGGAGCGCTTGACCCGCGTGACTGTACGCAGCGGGTCTTCGCAGCGCGGCAGATGGTGCAGGCCGCGCTCCACCTCGCCCAGGCAATGCAGTACCGAGCGCGGAAAGGGCTCATCCTGCAGCAGGAAGCGCAGCACATCCACGCCACGCACCCGGGTGCGTACGTGGCGGCGATACATCTGATAGGCAGTGAGCGACTTGAGCACGCTCATCCACTGGATGTTATCGAACGGAGTCAGTTCCTCGGGGCGTTCTGCCAGCAGGTCCTCGGAGCGTACGTCGAGAATGCGGGTGGTCATGTCGGCACGCTCCAGATTGCGGCCCAGCAGCAGGAACTCATAGGCTTCGTCATGGCTCATGGTGCCGCTGAGCAGGCCCGCCATGCGCTGGGAGCCGTCGATGATGCTCGACAGATAGGTGTAGCGGTGGCGCCGCGAAACGCCGCTGCTGAGGTTCTCGCGTGCCTGCAGGTAGAGATCGTTGATCAACTCCCACGCTTCGCGGGGCACTATATCGCGCGCGGTGCGCAGATTCTCGCGTGCCCGGGCCAGCGAGGAAATGACCGAGCCGCCGTAGTGTGGGTCGCCGAGCAGAAAACGCACCACGCTGCGCTCATCCATGTCGCGATAGTGTTCGCGGAACAGGGCCTCGGTGCCGGTGATGGCGATCAGCGGTTCCCAGCCAAAGGTGTAGCTGCGGGGCAGGTCGAGCACCAGGTTGGCGTTAACGGCGACAAAGCGCGCCGTGTTCTCCGCACGCTCCAGATAACGTGCGAACCAGTACATGTTTTCGGCATCGCGTGAGAGCATCATCAGCGCGGCTCCTCTTCATCCACGATCCACGTGTCCTTGCTGCCGCCGCCCTGGGATGAATTGACGACCAGTGAACCCTTGCGCATGGCCACGCGCGTCAACCCCCCGGTGGTGACGTTGATTTCGCTGCCACTGAGGATGAATGGCCGCAAATCCAGGTGGCGCGGCTCAGGGCGGCTGTTCACCAGCGTCGGATTGGTCGACAGGCTCAGTGTGGGCTGGCCGATATAGTTGCGTGGCTCCTTGCGGATGCGGGCCGCCATTTCGCGTTGCTCACGCTTGCTCGACGCCGGCCCCACCAGCATGCCGTAGCCGCCGGACTCGTTGGCGGGTTTGACCACCAGTTGACCCAGATTAGCGAGCACGTATTCGCGTTGCTTGGGATCGCTGCACAGGTAGGTGGGCACATTGGGCAGCATGGGTTCCTGGTCCAGGTAATAGCGAATCATGTCGGGCACGTAGGCGTACACCACCTTGTCGTCGGCCACGCCGCTACCCGGGGCATTGGCCATCGCCACCTTGCCGGCACGCCAGGACCGCATCAGCCCCGGCACACCCAGTTGCGAGTTCGGGTTGAACGCCTCGGGGTCCAGAAAAGCGTCGTCGACCCGGCGGTAGATGACGTCTACCCGCTCCAGACCGCCGATGGTACGCATATAGACACAATCATCGTCGGCGACCATCAGGTCGCTGCCCATGACCAGGCTGGCGCCCATCTGCTGGGCCAGATAGGTGTGTTCAAAATAGGCCGAGTTGTAAATGCCGGGGGTCAGTACCACGACATTGGGAAAGTCTGCCGGGCGCGGCGAAATGGAGGCCAGCGTGTCCAGCAATTGCGCCGGGTAGTCGTCCACCGGACGAATGGTCTGGTGCTCAAACAACTCGGGGAACACGCGTTTCATGACCTGGCGGTTCATCAGCATGTAGGACACACCCGACGGCACGCGCAGGTTGTCTTCCAGCACATACAGCGTGCCGTCGCGGTCGCGCACCAGGTCCGAGCCGCAGATGTGTGCCCAGATATCCAGTGGTGGCCTCACGCCCATGCACTGTTCGCGAAAGTTGCGTGAGTTGGCCAGCAGTTTGCGCGGGAAGACCTTGTCTCGGACGATACGCTGGTCGCCATAAATGTCGGCGATGAACATGTTGAGCGCCTGCACGCGCTGGGCAAGGCCGGCCTCGGTATGCCGCCACTCACGGGTGGAAATGACCCGGGGGATGATATCCAGCGGCCAGGCGCGGTCGATGGTTTCGCCTTCGGCATAGACAGTGAACGTGACGCCCATGACCTTGATGGCCAGTTCGGCAGCATTCTGGCGCGCCTGCAGCTCATCCTCGTCCAGTGCCGCCAGATATTCGGCGAGCACGCGGGCCGCTGCCCGTGGCCCCTGGTTGCCGATGAGCTCATCCCAGTTTGTGTCGGTCGGATACTTCTGCCAGTCGATGGTCATGCCTGTTCCGTTGGTCCCTGTTACCGCCACAGTATAAGGGGGTGGCGCGGTGCGCGTCTGCCCGGCATGGAAATTTGGCCAC
>SLLK01000054.1 GCA_007134115.1 Gammaproteobacteria bacterium
GAAACCGTCTGGCGCCAGGCCAACAAGTACGAAGTGCCGCGTATGGCCTTCGTCAACAAGATGGACCGCACCGGCGCCGACTTCACGCGCGTGGTCAACCAGATTCGTGAGCGCCTGGGCGCCAACCCGGTGCCGATCCAGTATCCGGTCGGCGCCGAGGAAAACTTCAAGGGCGTGGTCGATCTGATCATCATGAAGGCCATTTACTGGGATGACGAGACGGCGGGCGCCAATTTCGAGGAAGGCGAAATACCCGACGATATTCGCGCCGAGTGCGAGAAGTACCGTGAGGAAATGGTCGAGGCGGCAGCCGAAGCCAACGAAGAGCTCATGGAGAAGTATCTTGAAGGCGGCGAGTTGACCGAGGACGAGATTCGCAAGGGTCTGCGCATGCGCACCCTGGCCAATGAAATCGTGCCCACGCTGTGCGGCACCGCGTTCAAGAACAAGGGCGTGCAGGCCATGCTCGACGCGGTGATCGAGTACATGCCCTCGCCCACGGACGTGATTTCCATCCAGGGTCACCTGGATGATGCCGACGAAACCGTAGCCGAACGTCACGCCGACGATAAGGAGCCCTTCGCGGCCCTGGCGTTCAAGATTGCCAGCGACCCGTTCGTCGGTAACCTCACCTTCTTCCGCGTGTATTCGGGTGTGCTCAAGTCCGGTGATTTTGTCTACAACCCGGTCAAGGGAAAGAAGGAGCGCATCGGCCGTATTCTGCAGATGCATGCCAATAGTCGCGAAGAGGTCAAGGAAGTGCGGGCCGGCGAGATCGCCGCAGCCGTGGGCCTCAAGGATGTGACCACCGGCGACACCCTGTGCGATCCGGGTCATATTATTACGCTGGAGCGTATGGAGTTCCCCGAGCCGGTGATTTCGGTGGCGGTGGAGCCCAAGACCAAGCCGGACCAGGAAAAGATGGGCGTGGCGCTGGGCAAGCTGGCCCAGGAAGACCCCTCGTTCCGGGTGCATACCGACGAGGAGTCCGGCCAGACCATCATTTCCGGTATGGGTGAGCTGCACCTGGAAATCATCGTTGACCGCCTCAAGCGCGAATTCAAGGTTGAGGCCAACGTGGGTAACCCGCAGGTCGCCTACCGCGAGACTATTCGCAAGCAGGTTGAGCAGGAAGGCAAGTTCGTGCGCCAGACCGGTGGCCGTGGTCAGTACGGCCATGTGTGGCTGCGCCTCGAGCCGCGCGAGCCCGGTGAAGGCTACGAATTCTTTAACAAGATTGTCGGTGGTGTGGTGCCCAAGGAATACATCAATGCCGTCGACAAGGGTATTCAGGAACAGATGGGTAACGGCGTGATTGCCGGCTTCCCGGTGGTGGATGTGGCGGTCACGCTGTATGACGGCTCCTACCATGACGTGGACTCCAACGAAACAGCATTCAAGATCGCCGGCTCCATGGCGTTCCGTGACGGTGCGGCCAAGGCCAGCCCGGTGCTGCTGGAGCCCATCATGTATGTCGAGGTGGTCACCCCCGAAGACTACATGGGTGATGTAATGGGCGATCTGAACCGTCGCCGCGGTCTGGTGCAGGGCATGGAAGACGGTCCTTCGGGCAAGATTGTGCGTGCCGAAGTGCCGCTGTCGGAAATGTTTGGCTATGCCACCGACCTGCGCTCGCAGACCCAGGGTCGTGCGACCTATTACATGGAGTTCGAGAAATACGCCGAGGCGCCAGCAAGTATCGCCGAGGCCGTGATCAAGAAGGCCTCGTGAGAGCCCCCAGGCAACAGTAAGAAGAGGATAGAGTCGTGTCCAAGGCAAAATTCGAGCGTACCAAGCCGCATGTGAATGTGGGAACGATTGGTCACGTGGACCATGGCAAGACCACGTTGACGGCGGCGCTGACGAAGGTGCTGGGTGAGAAGTATGGCGGCGAGTTTCGCGCCTACGACCAGATTGACAATGCACCCGAGGAGCGCGCACGTGGTATTACCATTGCCACGGCGCACGTGGAGTATGAGTCTGATGCGCGCCACTACGCGCACGTGGACTGCCCGGGCCATGCTGACTACGTGAAGAACATGATCACGGGTGCGGCGCAGATGGACGGTGCGGTGCTGGTGGTGTCGGCGGCCGATGGTCCGATGCCCCAGACGCGCGAGCACATTCTGCTGTCCCGCCAGGTGGGCGTGCCCTACATTGTGGTGTACCTGAACAAGGCGGACATGGTGGATGACGCCGAGCTGCTGGAGCTGGTGGAGATGGAAGTGCGCGAGCTGTTGAGCGCGTACGAGTTCCCCGGTGATGACACGCCGATCGTGACCGGCTCGGCGCTCAAGGCGCTCGAGGGTGATGATTCGGATATTGGTGTGCCCAGCATCTACAAGCTGATTGAGGCGATGGACTCCTGGATTCCCGAGCCCGAGCGCGCCATTGACGGTGATTTCCTGATGCCGGTGGAAGATGTGTTCTCGATCTCGGGCCGCGGCACCGTGGTGACCGGTCGTGTTGAGCGCGGCATTGTGAAGGTGGGCGACGAGATCGAGATCGTGGGTATCCGCGATACGACCAAGACCACGGTCACCGGTGTGGAGATGTTCCGCAAGCTGCTTGATCAGGGTCAGGCGGGTGACAACGTGGGCGTGTTGCTGCGTGGCACCAAGCGTGACGATGTGGAGCGCGGCCAGGTGCTGGCCAAGCCGGGCAGCATTACCCCGCACACCAAGTTCGAGTGCGAGGTGTATGTGCTGTCCAAGGACGAAGGTGGTCGTCACACGCCGTTTTTCAACGGCTATCGTCCGCAGTTTTATTTCCGTACCACGGATGTGACCGGTTCCTGCGAGCTGCCTTCGGGCACCGAGATGGTGATGCCGGGTGACAACGTGAAGATGACGGTGACCCTGATTGCGCCGATCGCGATGGAAGACGGCCTGCGCTTTGCGGTACGCGAAGGCGGCCGCACCGTGGGTGCCGGCGTGGTCAGCAAGATCGTCGAGTAAGTCTGGGGCGGGAACGGGCGCAACCTGTTCCCGCCGCATTCTTGTCGGGTGGTCTGGACATGCGCGCAGCAGGATCGTAGACTACCCGGTTCTCGGTGTAGGCCAGTAGCTCAATTGGCAGAGCGGCGGTCTCCAAAACCGCAGGTTGGGGGTTCGATTCCCTCCTGGCCTGCCATTTTTTTCGTTCGCGCTCCACGTATCGCCGGGAGAGCGCGGGCGCTATACGGTTTCCATTGGGTTTAATGAGCAGTCAAACAGAAGAACGCGGCTCGCCGCTGGATACGCTCAAGTGGCTGGTATCGCTGGGCATTCTGCTGTCCGCGGTAGCGGCCTTTTATGTCTACTCCGATGAGTCGACCCTGTTGCGCGTGGGCGCATTGCTGGGCGCTACCGCACTGGCAGTGGCGATCGCATGGACTACGCGGCAGGGACGTGTGCTGTGGGGTATGACCAATAATGCCTACGGCGAGTTGCGCCGGGTCGTCTGGCCGACGCGCACGGAAACCACGCAGACTGCGCTGGCGGTGCTGGTGCTGGTCATCATTGCAGCCATTTTCCTGTGGCTGGTCGACATGCTCCTGGCCTGGGGTGTGCAGCGATTTACCGGGCTGGGGGGTTGAGCATGGCGATGCGCTGGTACGTGGTGCAGGCCTATTCCGGCTTTGAGCACCAGGTGAAGAAGTATCTTGAAGACCGCGTTGCGCGCAGTGACCTGCAGGACCGCTTTGGTCGCATCATGGTGCCCACCGAGGAAGTGGTGGAGATGCGCGAGGGCCAGCGGCGGCGCAGCGAGCGCAAGTTCTTTCCCGGTTATGTGCTGGTGCAGATGGATCTCAATGACGAGGTCTGGCACCTGGTCAAGGATGTGCCCAAGGTGCTCGGTTTTATTGGCGGCACCAAGGATCGCCCTACGCCCATTACCGAACGTGAAGCGGAATCCATTCTGCACCGTATTGAGGAAGGCGTGGAGAAGCCCCGTCCCAAGGTGTTGTTCGAGCCGGGCGAGGTGGTGCGCGTGACCGATGGCCCGTTCAACGACTTCAACGGGGTGGTCGAAGAGGTCAATTACGAGAAAAGTCGCCTGCGGGTGGCGGTGCTCATTTTTGGCCGTTCCACGCCGGTGGATCTGGAATTCGGTCAGGTCGAGAAGGCCTGATGCGAGCGTCCGGCCGGCGCCTGGGGCGTGGCCGGATCTGATGCTGGTGACTGGCGGCATTGCTACGGCGATGCCGCGGGTTGCCGTTTTAGTGACAGCGACGGGGAGCCTCGCAGGCGTTTGCACCCGGGGAGTCTGAAATTATGGCCAAGAAGGTACAGGCTTATATCAAGCTGCAGGTGCCGGCCGGGCAAGCCAATCCCAGCCCGCCCGTGGGCCCGGCGCTCGGTCAGCACGGCGTCAATATCATGGAGTTCTGCAAGGCGTTCAACGCCCAGACCCAGGAGATGGAGCAGGGGTTGCCCATACCGGTGGTGATTACGGTATACAACGACCGCAGCTTCACTTTCATCACCAAGACGCCGCCGGCCGCGATTCTGCTCAAGAAGGCTGCGGGCGTGAGCAAGGGCAGTCCGGTGCCGCACACTAACAAGGTGGGCAAGGTGACCCGTGCGCAGCTCGAGGAAATTGCCAAAACCAAGCAGCCCGATCTGACTGCAGCCGATATGGATGCCGCGGTGCGCACCATCGCCGGCAGCGCCCGCAGTATGGGCCTCGACGTGGAGGGTGTCTGACATGGCCAAACTTTCCAGACGCATGCGCGCCATCCGCGAGAAACTCGAGCCGGGCCGTCAGTATTCAATCGACGAGGCGGTGGCGCTGCTCAAGGAGTTGTCTTCGGTCAAGTTCTCCGAGTCGCTTGATGTGGCCGTGAACCTGGGCGTGGATCCGCGTAAATCCGATCAGGTCGTGCGTGGCGCGACCGTGCTGCCGCACGGCACCGGCAAGACGGCCCGTGTGGCCGTGTTTGCCCAGGGCGCCAACGCCGACGCCGCCAAAGAGGCGGGTGCCGATGTGGTGGGGTTCGAGGATCTTGCCGAACAGATCAAGGCCGGCCAGATGGACTTCGATGTGGTGATCGCTACGCCTGACGCCATGCGCATCGTGGGTGCGCTGGGTCCGGTGCTGGGCCCGCGCGGGCTGATGCCCAACCCCAAGGTGGGTACGGTGACCGCAGATGTGGCCACGGCGGTGAATAACGCCAAGGCCGGGCAGGTCCGTTATCGCACGGACAAGGCCGGCATCGTGCATTGCCAGCTGGGCAAGGTGGATTTCGAGGTGGATGCCATCAAGGGCAACCTGCAGGCGTTGTTGGCCGACCTGCAGAAGGCCAAGCCGGCCAGCTCCAAGGGTATTTATCTGCAAAGAGTTACCCTGTCGTCGACCATGGGTCCGGGGGTCCGTGTGGACCACAGTTCCATGGTGGTGTGATGACAGGTGCGTCGGCGCCGGCCACTGGTCGGTACCGGCGCGGGGCCGCTGTCCGCTGTCGTGCGGGCCGCGCGTCTGAGACCGCAGGTGCCGGACTCCGGGAAGGGGCGAGGCTTAATGGCGAAAGCCGGCCTGCGTAGACGGTGTACCCGGGTCATAGTCACTGGCCAAGGGCATCGTTGGCAGTACGGTCGCCACGGAATGGTTGCCGTCATTTCCGTAACGGCCACGGGTCGACCGCAGTCAGCGGGCCGCCCCGGGCTGATGCCAAAGCCAGGAGGTAAGTAATCGTGGCACTCAAGCTGGAAGGCAAGAAAGCTCTGGTGTCCGAGGTGCACGAAGCGGCAGCAACAGCGCATTCCGTTATTGCTGCCGAATATCGTGGTTTGACCGTGGGCCAGATGAACGAGCTGCGCAACAAGTCGCGCGGTGATGGGGTTTATCTGCGTGTGGTCAAGAACACCTTGGCACGCC
>SLLK01000223.1 GCA_007134115.1 Gammaproteobacteria bacterium
CCAACTGCACGCCCGCCGCAACAATGCCGGGCAAATCGCGCACCAGTGTGATCAGCAGAGCCAGGATACCGATGTATATCAGCGCCCGGGGGTGCGAGGGATAACGAAAGAAGTCATGCAGGCGCAGCCAGAACGGCGTAATGGTGTTGGCATGCCCCACAGACTCGGTTTGCCGGCCGCATAAAGGGCAAGGCGGCCCGGCCAGGGGATCGGAACCACCCTCGCCACCGCTTTCGGCACAGCGGGCACACATCTGCCGGTTGCAGCCCGGGCAGCACCAGCGTGCCGGGGCTCGCGGGTGATAGTGGCAGCGTACGGTCTCATCCATGGTGACGACCCCTCCCTCTACAGTCTGCATCCCGGGACCCGGGCGACACCCCGTTCAGACGATGCCCTGTTCACGCAGCGCCGCAATGCGCTGACGATCGTAACCCAGACTGGTCAGGATTTCCCCGGTATGCTCGCCCAGTCGTGGCGCCCGGGTGCGCACGCCGGACTCCAGTGAGGAAAACCGTACCGGCGTATCGGACACCGGAATGGGCGTATCGATACCGGGCCACTCGATCGACCGGAAAAAGCGCATGGCCCGCACATGCTCGTCCTCCAGCACCTGTTGCGGCGACAACACACGGCCCGCGGGGATGCGTGCCGCATCCAGCGCCTCCAGCACCTCGGCGGTGGTCCGCTGACCACACCAGGCGGCCATTCTGCGGCTCAGTGCCTCGCCATTGTCGCCCCGCGCCTGGTCGTCGGCGAAGCGCGCATCATCGATCAATGCTTCCTCGCCCATCAGTCGGCACCAGCGGCGGAACAGCGGATCACCCACACACTGCACCAGCACCCAGCCATCGCGCGTGGCAAATGTATCGCCCGGGCCGGCATGCTGGCTGCGATTTTCAGTACCCACCCGGTCCGGTGCGTTGACCGCCTGCTCGATCAGGTTGCCATTCATGAAACTCAACGCCGTGCCCAGCAACGAAGCCTCTACATGCTGGCCCTCGCCGGTACGCGCGCGGTGCATCAGCGCCGCCATGGTGCCGAAGGCACTCAGCGTGGCGGTGCCGAAATCGGCAAACGGGGCGACACTCTTCATCGGCTGGTCAGCCGGCCCGGACAAATGCATGGCGCCGGACTGAGCCTGCGCAATGCCGTCAAAGCCCACCCGGTCACTGGCCGGTCCGCCGGTGCCGTAGGCGGTCACGGTAGTCAGGATAATATCGGGCTTCACCGCCCGCAGGCTCTCGTAGTCCAGCCCCATGGCGGCCAGCCCCTGCGGCGGCAGGTTGGCCACTACCACATCGGCAGTCGCCACCAGTTCGCGCACGATCACCCGGCCTTCGTCGGTCATCGGGTCCAGCGTCATGCCGCGCTTGTTGCGCCCCATCTGCAGGAACTGCCCCCCTTCCCCGCCCGGCGTCAGCGGCATCAGGTAGCGGTCTTCACTGCCCGCCGTCTTCTCGATGCGAATGACCTCCGCACCCATGTCGCCGAGCAGGGCCGCACACCACGGGCCCGCAATATAGCGGCCAAAATCGAGCACCCGCACGCCATCCAGTACACCGGCCATGATCACCTCCAGTCAGGAAACATTGCGCTATACACCGGGCGCCGTTCCCTGCGCACTGCTTACCGGAGCCTGATCCCGGGCTGCCGACCCAGTCATTGTGACCCGATCAGTACCCTCGCCCGCCGGACTCCACGCGCTGCACGCGACCGTCCACCAGCGTCAACACTCTGTAGAAGTAGCGCGGACCGAAATTGTAGATCCACTCCTCTTCCAGCGTGACGGTGCTGCCGCGCGCCGGGTACTGCGGGTCATGGTAACGGCGGCGCACACGCTGCTCGCGGTCATCCGGATCACCGCAACGGGCCACCAGCTCCAGATGCGTCATGCCCCGCTTCAGGGCCTCGGGGCTGCACCTGCCGGGGGCGTCCGGCCGGAACCCGTAGCCGCGGGACTCGATGGCCACGATGCGTCCGTTACGTATGCGCAACTCGCGGATAAACCGCTGCGGCCCGAAGTTGTAGTACCAGATTTCCTCGTAGGGCAACACGCCGTAGCCGACGATCACTTCGTGGCGCACCGGCACCATGAGATCCGGCTCGCCACAGGCTGTGTTCACATCAATACGCCGGTCGCCTGCGGAGACGAGGCTGCCATCGCAGCGCAGCGAGCGGGCATCGGCTGGCGGCCACACCAGTACGGACAGCACCAGCAAAAGCGCCGCCCACCACACAACCCCGTGCCCCTCCCGGTCCTGCCGCGCAGCGGATACTGGCAGACTCAACTGATGCATACCGCTTCGACCTCCGCCGGTCAGGCGCGTGTGGTATCAGTCCACAGCCGCCTGGGCGTGCCGGCTGCGCAGTCGGTCCTCGATCTGCGCCCGTCGGTCCGTCGGCCGCGCAATGCCGTTAAACACGATATCCACCTCGCCGGTACCGGCCGAGGCAAATTCCAGGGTGCCCACGCCCAGCAGGCGCTCCACCACGCTCTGGCGCAAACCCACCGAGCGCACATGCCCGAAGTCGATGCGCAGGTTGTCGCGCGCGATAATGCCGATGCAGCGTTCCACCCCCGTGGGCGAGACCACGAACTTCTGCGAGTAGCGCTGGAACAGCATGCGCAACACCACAAAGACCGCGATCCCCGCGGCCAGCCATTGCACCCCGCTGAGCAGCGCTGAACCGTTATCCACCGGCACCAGCCCCAGCATGCGTGCCGGAGCGACCGCGACGGGGAGGGTCATCAACAGCAACAGCCAGGAGCCCCACCAGAGCCGCCACGCGGGACGCAACACCAGCGTCGCGGTTTGATCCTGCTCGTTTTCCATACGTCCTACGCTCCCATAAATGCCATGGCGATGCCCATCACAACCAGGGTGGCAATCACCGGCACCACCACAGTAATGATGCCTATATCCTTGTACGCCTGTCGATGGGTCAGCTGCATGATGGTCAGGGTGGCGATCACCGCGCCACAGTGCGGCAGCGAATCAATGCCGCCGCTGGCCAGGGTCACCACGCGATGGAGCACTTCCGGATCCACGCCCATCTCTATATAGCGATCCGCCAGGGTCTGCATGAATATCTGCAGCCCGCCCGACGCCGAACCGACTATAGCCGACACAATGCTCACCGAAATCACGGCGGAAAACAGCGGCGGCAGCCCCGAACCGAGCATCACCTCGGCGAAGTTCACGAAGCCCTCGGTCTGTGTAACCACGCCGCCGAAACCAATCACCGCAGCGGTGTTGAGCAGCGGCATCACCGCATCCTCGGCGCCGCGACTGAGCGTGCCCATGGGCTGCGCCCAAAGATTGCGGAACATCGCCAGCGAGGTCAGGGTGCCCAGCAACAGGGCCATACTCGGCCAGATAATCGGCTGGCTGTCGGCGAACAGCACCACACGGTGCAACAGGGGGCCATCTTCGGACGCGCTGTCGCCCAACGCCAGGAGCACCAGGCGCGGCACAATAATGGTGCCCAGCACCACCATCAGCGGCACCGTGGACGGCAGCCAGCCCGGCATGTCCGGGTCGTCCATGCCCTGCTCCGGAATCACGTCACGGGGACCGGGCTCGAAGCCCTCGCCCGCAGCGGCGGCCTTGTGCCGCTGGCTCTCCAGATACCACATACCCAGGCCGAGCATGATCAGCGCGGCCACGATGCCGAGAAAGGCGCCGGAAAACAGGCTGGTGCCCAGCGCATTAGCCGAAATCACATTGTGAATGGACGGCGCGCCGGGCAGCGCAGTCATGGTAAAGGTGCCCGCACCCAGCGAGGTGGCGCCCACGAACAGGCGCTTGGGCATATTGGATTGCTGCATCAGCGCCAGGCCCAGCGGATACACGGCGAAGATCACCACGAACACCACCACCCCGCCATAGGTCAAAATAGCGGTGGCGATCATGCCGATCCACAGGGTGCGATGCGGGCCCAGCTTGCGCGCCAGGGCGTAGGCGATACTCGGCGCTGCCTTGGCCTCGGCCATAACCTTGCCGAAAATTGCGCCGGCCAGGAACAACAGGAAAAACTGGCCGGCAAAGGTAAACGCGCCCAGCGGACCGAACGGCCAGTGCTCCAGCAAGGCCGCCGGAATGAACAGCCCGTTGGTGACCGCCACCACCATGGCGCCGAGCAGGGAGGCGATGAACACGTTGACGCCGCGCAGGGCGAGAAAGATCAGCAGGCCCAGACCCGCCAGCAAGCCGATATTGGCAATCATCCGATGTATCCCCCGCGCCGGCGTTGCCGCGCCTCCCTCGCGCCACGCCGGCGTTTTGTTTTGTCAGTACTTGCGGCCGGAAAACGAGACCGGATCAGCGATGGATCTGTCGCACCGTCCGTGCCCTGTTCTACCATGAAACAATCGCCAACAGGGAACCCGCAACGCCGGCCGATGTCGGTTATGATGACACCAGCACACAGCTTTCTCGGAGATTCGCGGCACATGAGCACCAGCCTCAAAGGCATTCCGGTCGTGGTCAGCGGCGCCAAGATCGACAAGGACCACGGCATCCGCGCGATCAAGAACGGTATCAAGCGCAACGCCAACGCGACCATCCCGGGCGGGCGCAAACCCTCCTGGCTGCGCGCGCGCGTGCCCGGCGGCAAGGTCTACGGCGAAGTCCGCGAGACGGTGCGCAAACATCGCCTGAGCACGGTGTGCGAGGAATCCATGTGCCCCAACATCGGCGAATGCTGGAATAACGGCACCGCCACCCTGATGCTGATGGGCGATGTGTGCACTCGCGCCTGCCGTTTCTGCGCGGTGGACACCGGCAATCCGCGCGGCTGGCTGGATCATGAGGAACCACAGCACGCCGCCGAAGCGGTGCGCCTGATGGGGCTGCGCTACGTCGTACTCACCTCGGTGGACCGCGATGATCTGGCCGACGGCGGCGCGGCGCACTACGCCGCCTGCGTGCGCGAGGTCAAACGCGTCAACCCGCAAACCGCCGTGGAAGCACTGACGCCCGATTTCGGCGGCGTGCACGCGCATGTAGACACCGTGGTCAACTCGGGTCTGGAAGTCTTCGCCCAGAACGTGGAGACGGTGCGCCGCCTGACGCATGACGTGCGCGACCCCCGCGCCGGTTATGAACGTACGCTGGACGTGCTGGCCCACGCCAAGGCCATGCGACCCGACGTGCTCACCAAGACCAGCCTGATGCTGGGCCTGGGCGAAACCGAGCAGGAGATCGGCGAAGTGCTCGACGATCTGCGCGCCGCCGGCGTGGACATCGTCACCTTCGGCCAGTACCTGCGCCCGACCATGAACCATCTGCCGGTAACCCGCTACGTGCCGCCGGAAGACTTCGAGAAATACCGCCAGTGGGGCCTGGAGCGCGGCTTCCTGGAGGTGGTTTCCGGACCGCTGGTGCGCTCCAGCTATCGCGCCGACAAGGTGCTGGAAAAGAACAACGTGGGTCTGGGCGCCTGAGTACCCGGCGGACTCGGTGGCGCTCGGCCATACGCCACATCCCGGTCAGACATCTCTTCTCCCGCGAACACCTGAGCGGTACCATGTGCCGCTGTCGTCACACTGCGCCGAGGCCCTCACCGTGAACCAGACCTTCCAGCCCGTGACCGGGTTCAGCATGTTCCCGCCCGTGATCAAGGCGCTGTTGATCCTCAATGCCCTGTTCTTCGGCATGGAAATGTTCACCGGGCACAGCCTCATGGATCATTTCGCCCTGTGGCCGCTGGGCAGCCCGGAAATGGCCATGGGCGCGGCGGGCATGCGCGAAGTCCCCGGCTTCCAGCCCTGGCAGCTGGTGACCTACGCCTTTCTGCATGCCGGCATGATGCACCTGTTGCTCAACCTGTTCGCGCTGTGGATGTTCGGCGTGGC
>SLLK01000051.1 GCA_007134115.1 Gammaproteobacteria bacterium
AACGCGCCGGCGATCATGATCGCCGAACGTGTGGCGGGCTGGCTCACCGGTCAGGCCACCCCGGGCCGGGAGGCAGGCACGGCATGAGTTACACCGCCATGGTCTGCGAGGCGCTGGAAGGTCCCGGCGCGCTCAAGCCGCACACGCTGGACGAGGTCATGCCCGCCGCCGGTGAGGTGCGCATCGGCATTCGCGCCGCCGGCGTCAACTTCCCGGATCTGTTAATGACACGTGGCGCGTATCAACTGAAGCTGCAACCCCCGTTCACCCCCGGGATGGAGATCGCCGGCGAGATACTTGCCACCGGCGCGAAGGTCACTGACTGGCAGCCGGGACAGCGCGTGATCGCCCTGATGCGCCATGGCGGCTACGCGCAACAGGCCGTGGTCCCCGCCGCCGCGCTGCTGCCCCTGCCACAAGCCTTCTCGTGGGCCGAAGGCGCAACCTTCCATGTCGCCACTCACACCGCCTGGCACGCCCTGGTCGATCGTGCCCGCCTCGCGGCCGGCGAAACCCTGCTGGTGCTCGGCGCCACCGGCGGCGTGGGGCTGGCCGCGGTGGCGCTGGGCAAAACCCTGGGCGCCCGCGTCATCGCCGTCGGCGGCGACGACGGCAAACTCGCCGTGGCCCGCCAACAGGGCGCCGACGCAGTCGTCAATTATCGCACTCAGGACCTGCTCGCCAGCGTCAAGGCGCTCACTGAGGAGCGTGGCGTGGACGTGGTTTATGACCCCGTGGGCGGCGAACTGTCAAAGACATCGGCCCGCCTGCTGGCCTGGGACGGTCGCCTGCTGATCATCGGCTTTGCCAGCGGCGAGATTCCCGAGTTCCGCGCCAACCACGCATTGATCAAGGGCTACAGCATCCTCGGCGTGCGCGCCGGCGAATCCTCGCGACGCAACCCGGAGCAGGCACGGCGTGGGCGGGAAGCGATTCTGGATCATGCCCGGAACGGGCACCTGCGGCCGTACATCAGCCATACCCTGCCCCTGACACAGGCCGGCCAGGCGCTGCAGTTACTGGAGTCGCGCCAGGTGACCGGCCGGGTGGCGCTGGTGATTGATGACGAATAAGTTATCCACTGGGATGCCCCGGTCCGGCCAGCATGCCGGACCCGACACCTGACGATCGATCCGTGCAACACACCAGCCAACCGCCTGAGCACTGAAAACTGAAAACTGCCTGTAATCAACCCACCCGACTGTCCGGCGGCAACAACAAACTGCGCCGCTTGATCTGCTCGACCTCATCCCGCAGGCGGGCGGCTTCCTCGAATTCCAGATCGCGGGCATGCTTGAGCATGCGTTTTTCCAGCTTGTTGACTTCCTTCATCGCCGCCTCCGGCGACAGAGTCTCGTAACCGGCCAGCGGTTCGGCCACATCGCGTCCCTTGCCACGACCGCGGCGGCCCGGGGCCGCATGGGCGCCTTCCATGATATCGGCCACCGCCTTGCGTATGCCCCGGGGCGTGATGCCGTGAGCCTCGTTGTGCTCGATCTGACGCTGGCGGCGACGGTCGGTTTCGCCGATAGCGCGCTCCATGGAGCCGGTCATGCGGTCGGCGTAGAGGATGGCGCGGCCGTTGACATGGCGCGCAGCACGGCCGATGGTCTGGATCAGCGAGCGTTCCGAACGCAGGAAGCCTTCCTTGTCCGCATCCAGTATCGCCACCAGTGACACCTCGGGCAGATCCAGCCCCTCGCGCAACAGGTTGATGCCCACGAGCACGTCAAACTCGCCCAGACGCAGATCACGCAGGATTTCCGTTCGCTCCACCGTGTCCACGTCCGAGTGCATGTAGCGCACACGGGTGCCGTGTTCTTCCAGGTATTCAGTGAGGTCCTCGGCCATGCGCTTGGTCAGCGTCGTCACCAGCACGCGGTCACCGGCGGCAGCACAGGCGCGCACCTCGGATAGCAGGTCATCCACCTGGGTGGTGGCCGGGCGCACCTCGATCTGCGGATCCACCAGACCGGTGGGACGGACCACCTGATCGACCAGTTGGCCGGCCTGTTCGCGTTCAAAATCCGCCGGGGTGGCCGAGACGAAGATGGTCTGGGGCGCCAGGCGCTGGAATTCCTCAAACTTCAGCGGGCGGTTGTCGAGCGCCGAAGGCAGACGAAAACCATACTCCACCAGCGTTTCCTTGCGCGAACGATCGCCCCGGTACATGCCGCCGAGTTGCGGAATGGTGACATGGCTTTCATCAATCACCAGCAGTGCATCCGGCGGCACGTAGTCGAACAGCGTGGGTGGCGGTTCGCCGGGGCCGCGTCCGGAGAGGTAGCGCGAGTAGTTTTCGATGCCCTGGCAATAGCCAAGCTCCAGCATCATCTCGATATCAAACCGGGTGCGCTGTTCCAGGCGCTGCGCCTCGAGCAGGCGGTCGTTGCTGCGTAATTCCTCAAGCCGCGTCTTGAGGTCCACCTTGATCTGCTCGATGGCTTCGAGCAGACGCTCGCGGGGCGTCACGTAGTGTGTCTTGGGGTAAATGGTCAGTCGCGGCACACGACTCAGCACTTCCCCGGTCAACGGATCAAAGGTACTCAGGGTCTCGATTTCATCGTCGAACAACTCCACACGCACCGCGTCCCGGTCAGACTCGGCCGGATACACGTCGATCACCTCGCCACGCACCCGGTAGGTGCCGCGCACCAGCTCCACCTCGTTGCGCGTGTACTGCAGCTGCGCCAGACGCCGCAGCAATTCGCGCTGGTCCAGACGCTCACCACGCACCAGGTGCAACACCATACTCAGGTAGGCCTCGGGATCACCCAGGCCGTAGATGGCCGACACACTGGCAACGATGATGGTGTCCTTGCACTCAAGCAGGGCCTTGGTCGCCGACAGGCGCATCTGCTCAATGTGCTCGTTGATCGAGGAGTCTTTCTCGATAAAGGTGTCCGACGCGGGGACGTAGGCCTCGGGCTGGTAGTAGTCGTAATAGGAGACAAAATATTCCACCCGGTTGTCCGGGAAGAATTCGCGAAACTCGCCATAAAGCTGCGCCGCCAGCGTCTTGTTGGGTGCCAGCACAATGGTCGGCCGCTGCATACGCTCGATCACACTGGCGATCGTGTAGGTTTTGCCCGAACCGGTTACGCCGAGCAATATCTGGTGGCTCAGTCCGTCTTCCAGCCCCTGCACCAGCGACTCTATGGCCTGTGGCTGATCCCCGGCCGGACGGTACGGCGAGGCCAGCCTGAACGCTTCACTCATTGGCAATTCCACCTGTGATTCATTATCATACAGCGCCGTTCAGTAGCCGAAACCGAGGTCCCGCATTGAGCATCCGACTGTCCGCACGTGTACAGCGCATCAAGCCGTCCCCCACCCTCGCCGTCACCGCCCGCGCCGCCGAACTGCGCGCTCAAGGGCGCGACGTGATTGGCCTGGGCGCCGGTGAGCCCGACTTTGATACGCCCGAGCATATCAAGCAGGCGGCCATCGAATCGCTGGCACGCGGCGAGACCAAGTATACGCCGGTCGACGGCACCCCCGCGCTCAAGCAGGCCATTATCGACAAACTGCAACGCGACAACGGACTGAGCTACAAGGCCGCGCAGATCCTGGTGTCCTGCGGCGCCAAGCAGAGCTTCTTCAATCTCGCCCAGGCCCTGCTGGACAGCGGTGACGAGGTGATCGTTCCCGCCCCCTACTGGGTGTCCTACCCGGATATGGTGCTGGTCGCCGACGGCAAGCCGGTGGTGATCGAGGCCGGCATGGATGCGCACTTCAAGATCACGCCGGAACAGCTGGAAGCGGCGATGACCCCGCGCACCCGCCTGCTGGTGCTCAACAGCCCGTCCAACCCCACCGGCGTAGCCTACAGCCGCGCCGAATTGCAGGCGCTGGGCGAAGTGCTCAAGAAGCACCCCGATGTACTCATCGTCACCGATGACATCTACGAGTACATCCTGTGGAATGACGAAGGCTTCAACAACATCGCCATGGCGGTGCCCGAACTCGCCGACCGTACCATCGTCAACAACGGGGTGCCCAAGGGCTACTCCATGACCGGGTGGCGCGTAGGCTACGCCGCCGGCCCGGCAGCGCTGATCGCAGCGATGAAAAAGGTGCAGTCACAAAGCACCTCGAACCCCGCCTCACTGTCGCAGGCAGCCTCGGTAGCCGCGCTCAACGGCGACCATGCGCCGGTGAAGGACATGGTCAAGGCTTTCCGCGAGCGCCATGACTTTGTCTACAAGGCGCTCAACGAACTGCCGGGCGTGTCGTGCCTGCCGTCCGACGGCACCTTCTATGCCTTTCCTTCGTTCCAGGGCGTCATCGACCGCCTCGACGGCGTGAGTAACGACGTGGAACTGGGCGAATACCTGCTGGAGAAGGCCGAGGTGGCCCTGGTGCCCGGCTCGGCTTTCGGCTGCCCCGGCCATATGCGCCTGTCCTTTGCGACCAGCATGGAGAATCTGGAAAAGGCCCTGCAGCGCATCGCCGAGGCGCTCTAATATTGACGCTCGCGGGGCGCGCGGGTACCATTGCCGGCGTCCTCACGGAACAGATTTTATTCCCCGGTAGCTCAGTTGGTAGAGCGGGTGACTGTTAATCACTAGGTCGGCGGTTCGAGCCCGTCCCGGGGAGCCAGTAGAATCAAAAGGCCGGTCAGCCATGACCGGCCTTTTGTTTGCCCGTCACGGTGGCAATCAGCGGCCGCCGCCGGTAAAGCCGAACAGACTCCCGCCAACCTTGCGCATCTGGATTTCCTCGGCCCCCTCGGTAATACGGTAGCGCCGGTGGTGGCGGTAGATATGCTCGAACGGCTTGTGGCGTGAATAGCCCATGGCGCCGTGCACCTGCATGGCACGATCGGCGGCATCGCAGACCAGGCGATTGGCGCGGTAATTACACATGGCCACGCGGTCGGAGAGCTTTTGCGCCACCTCCGGCTTGGACATCTGGTCCATCTCCCACGCCGTCTGGCGAATCAGCACGCGCAGCATGGCCGCCTCGGTATGCAGCTCTACCAGCGGAAACTGTATACCCTGATTGGCCGCCAGCGGCTTGCCGAAGGGTTTGCGCCTTTGCGCATGAAGCACGCTCTCATCAATGCAGTACTGCGCCGCACCCAGCGAGGAGGCGGCCTGCCGGATGCGATTCTCGTGCACGAAATGCTGCGCCAGGGCGAGGCCGTACTCGGGATCACCGAGGATGGCGTCCTCCCCCACCCGCACATTGTTGAGGGTCAGGTGCGGGTGATCGGTGGGCATGTTGAAGGTCCACATGTATTCGCCGATCTCGAAGCCGGGGCTGTCGGTGGGCACGATGAAACAGGTAATGCCACGCGCATGGCCGTCTTCACCCGAGGTACGGGCGAACACCAGATCATGGGTGGCTACGTGCAGGCCGGTGTTCCACATCTTCTCGCCATGGATGCGCCAGCCGTCGCCGTCGCGCTCGGCGCGGGTTTCCATCCAGGTGGCATCGGAGCCGTGGTCGGGCTCGGTGAGGCCGAAGGCCATGATTACGCTGCCGTCGAGCGAGCCGGGGATGAAATCGGCCTTTTGCTGTTCGGTACCGAAATCACGCAGCATCAGCACGGTGGGGAAATTGCCCACGATCGAGCTTTCGTTTTGCAGATCGTTGTGCAGGCCCAGCCCGCGTGCTGCCAGATGCTCGCGGATCACTGCCATATCCAGGTTGGAGCCGTCACGCCCGCCGTATTCGGCGGGCAGGGCATAGCGTAAATGGCCCGCGAGGTCGGCGCGACGTCGCATCTCGCCCAGCAGCGCTTCCCAATCGTGGCGTGGCAATCCCTGGTTGTCCCAGTCGGTACGCGCGTGCTCGCGGCGGTGATCAAAGAAACGGATGTTGTCGTCCTGTTG
>SLLK01000043.1 GCA_007134115.1 Gammaproteobacteria bacterium
CCTGTTCCAGTGCTGTGAGCAGGTGGGTCAGCGCCTGGCCCCGGTGACTGCGGCGGTTCTTGTCGGCGGCGGGTAATTCGGCGGCCGTGCATTGCTCGCCTGCGACCAGGAATACCGGGTCATAACCGAAGCCTGAGTCGCCGCGGGGCGACTCCAGTATGTATCCTTCCCACAGGCCGCTACTGATGATGGGCGCCGGGTCGGCGGCGTGGCGCAGAAAGACCAGCACGCAGCGAAAGCGCGCCCGCCGCTGCGCCCCCCTGAGTTCGCGCATGTCCTGCAGCAAGCGGGTGATGTTGTCCGCGTCGCTGGCCCCGGCTCCGGCGTAACGGGCCGAGTGAATGCCGGGACGGCCGTCCAGAGCCGGCACTTCCAGTCCGGAATCATCGGCGATCGCGGGCAGACCGGTGACGGCGGCGGCATGGCGGGCCTTGATCAGGGCGTTCTCGACAAAGGTCAGGGCGTCTTCCGGTGGGCTGTCGACGCCCAGTGCCTGCTGTCCTGTGAGTTCCACCGGCAGCCCGGCGCACATCTGGCGCAGTTCGCGCAATTTACCTGCGTTGCCACTGGCCAGCACGATGCGCGTGGTCATGGCGCTGCTCATGCTCCGGTGGTGCCGCTCAGGGCGGTGTTCTGGTGCTCCATGAGCTCGGTAATCCCGTGGTGGGCCAGGTCAATCAGCTGTTCGAGCTCATCGCGGCGAAAGGCGTGCCCTTCGGCGGTGCCCTGCAGTTCAATAAAACCGCCGGCCTCGTTCATCACCACGTTCATGTCTGTTTCGGCCTGTGAATCCTCGGCATAGTCCAGGTCCAGCACCGGCGCACCATTGTGAATGCCGACCGAGACTGCCGCGACCTGGCCGTGCAGCGGGGACTTGCGAATGACCCGGTTGTTGAGCAGGTGATCGACCGCATCCACGACCGCCACCCAGGCGCCGGTAATGGCCGCCGTGCGCGTGCCGCCATCAGCCTGGATCACATCACAATCCACGGTGATGGTGCGCTCGCCAAGCGCTTCCAGGTCAATCACCGCGCGCAGTGAGCGCCCGATCAGGCGCTGGATTTCCAGCGTGCGGCCGCTTTGTTTGCCGCGTCCCGCCTCGCGATCATTGCGCGTATTGGTGGCGCGCGGGAGCATGCCGTATTCGGCGGTGACCCAGCCCTGCCCCTTGCCGCGCAGAAAGCCCGGGACGCGTTCCTGCACGCTGGCGGTGCAGATCACCCGTGTATCACCGAAACTCGCCAGCACGGAGCCCTCCGCGTGCTTGGTGAATTGGCGCTGCAGGGAGATGGCGCGCAGTTGATCGGGTAGTCTGCCGCTGGGACGCATGATGGTTCCTGTTGGTGGCTGGTTCGGGGCGCCGGAGTATACCCGCTGCGACGGGCGTCGACCAAAGCGCGTCGCCGGGCAGACGATCCGGGTAATTCCATGAACAGCTATTTAGACGTACCATGACGGGCTTTTGCAGCTCATACCGGAGCCAGGGCCATGATCAGAAGTATGACCGGGTTTGCGCGCGAGCAGAGCGCGGGTGATTGGGGTTCGCTGGTATGGGAGCTGCGTTCGGTCAACCATCGTTACCTGGAAATCAGCCTGCGCCTGCCCGAGGAATTCCGCGCTCAGGAAAACGCATACAGGGAGGCCGTTGGCGCGCGGATCAGGCGTGGCAAGGTGGAGGCCGGTCTGCGTTATACCGCGCCTGCCGGTGCGGCCGGTGGGCTGGCGCTGGACTATGCGCTGCTCGATCAAGTCAGCGAACTGTGTCGCGAGGTCTCTGCCCGGCTGGAACAGACAGCGCCGGTGGGCCCGCTGGAGTTCATGCGCTGGCCCGGTATGGTGCGCGAGACGCCCCCGGATCAGCAGGCGCTGGCGGCGGCCGCCGCCAGCGCGCTTGATGCGGCGATCCAGTCGCTGGCCGACAACCGGCAGGCCGAGGGTGAACGTATCCGTGGCATGCTCGAGCAGCGCATGGCAGGGATTGCGGCGGCCGTGGCCCGGGTGCGCGAGCGCCTGCCCGAGGTGCGTCAGCTTCACGCGGAGCGTTTGCGCGCGCGTGTCGCCGAGTTGGTCGCCACGCCGGATGCCGAGCGTATCGAGCAGGAGCTTGTATTGCTGGCGCAGAAAATGGACGTGGATGAGGAGCTGGATCGGCTGGACAGCCATCTGGCTGCGTTTGGTGACGCGCTGGCCGCGGACGAGCCGGTCGGGCGGCGGCTGGACTTCCTTTTGCAGGAATTCAATCGTGAGGCCAATACGCTGGCCTCCAAGTCCCAGGATGCTGAGGTGACGGCCGCGGCGGTGGAGTTGAAGGTGCTCATCGAGCAGATGCGGGAGCAGGTGCAAAATGTCGAGTAACACGCCCGGTCACGGGGTTGCCACGGGTTCGTTGTTTGTGATCTCTGCACCTTCCGGGGCCGGCAAGACCAGCCTGGTGCGTGCCTTGCTGGAAAGTTGCCCGGACATGCGTTTTTCGGTTTCTTTCACCACCCGGCCGCGCCGTGACGGTGAGCGGGATGGTGAGGATTATCATTTCGTCACGCACGAGGAGTTCGAGCGCCGGGTCGCTGCCGGCGACTTTCTGGAACATGCGCGTGTGTTCGATAATTTCTATGGCACCGGGCGCCGGGAAGTGGCCGCACAGCTCGACGCGGGTCAGGATGTGATCGTGGAGATTGACTGGCAGGGTGCGCAACAGGTGCGCCGGAGCATGCCCGAGAGCGTGAGCGTGTTCATCCTGCCGCCGTCGCGGGCCGAACTCGAGCGACGTCTGCGCGGCCGCGGCAAGGACAGTGACGAGGTGATCCGCCGTCGGCTGGCCGAGGCGGAAGCCGAGATGTCGCACTGGCGCGAGTTCGAGTACCTGGTCATCAATGATGATTTCGAGCGCGCGCGGGATGAACTGGTCACCCTGGTGCGTGCGCGCTGTTTGCGCGCGGCGACGCAGGCCGCGCGTCACGCGACATTGTTGCGCGATCTGGGTGTGGGTGATTAGCCCGGATATGACTGTTTTTATTCAGTTACTTAGGTTATGATTGAACACATTGTAGTGAACCGGTTTTTGCAGGAGTGAATTGAATGGCGCGCGTCACCGTTGAAGATTGTCTTGAGAACATGGAGAACCGCTTCGAGCTGATTATGGTCGCCAGTCGGCGGGCGCGTCAGCTGGCACGCGGTTACGAGGCGCATTTGCCGTGGGAAAATGACAAGCCGACGGTGATGGCGTTGCGTGAAATCGCCGAAGGGCATGTAGATGCCCGCATCCTCGACGAAATTGAGGAGCAGGAAACCATCACGGCCGCCGAACAGGAGGCTGAGCGCGCGCGCGAGCTTGAGGTACAGGCTGCGCTCGCTGATACGGTCGCGCCTGAGGCCGGTGATGCCTCGCCCGGGGTGCCCGATGGGCCTGTCAGTGACGAGGATGAGTAACCGGCAGTATTCGCGGCTATCCTGCCCGCGCTGCTGTTCGGGCGCGGACCCGCTGGCAACAGCGAGGTCGGGAAACATGTGTTGAAATGGCATCCACACTCGCCAGCCAGACGACGCTCAACGGAGAGCTTTCTCGCCAGGAACCGGAGAACGGTCCGCAGGAGTTGATGGCGGTATTGGCCGAGTATTTGCCTGCAGCACAGGTTGATGACGTTCGCCGTGCCTACGAGTTTGGCGCCAGGGCGCATTCAGGGCAGCGCCGGATGTCCGGCGAACCCTACATCTTCCATCCGGTAGCCGTCGCCCGCGTGCTGGCCGGTCTGCGTCTGGACCGCGACACCATCGTCGCCGCAATGCTCCACGACGTGATTGAGGACACCCCCACCGCCAAGGAACAGATTGCCGAAGAGTTCGGCGAGGGCGTCGCTGTGCTCGTCGACGGCGTGAGCAAGCTGACCCAGATCAACGCCAAGTCCAAGGCAGAAGCCCAGGCGGAAAGTTTTCGCAAGATGATGCTGGCGATGGTCGAGGATATTCGCGTCATCCTCATCAAGCTCGCCGACCGCCTGCATAACATGCGTACGCTGGGCGTGATGCGTGCCGAAAAGCGCCGGCGCATCGCCCGTGAAACCCTCGATATTTACGCGCCCATTGCCCACCGGCTGGGCATGAACGGCATGCTTGTCGAGCTCGAGGATCTGTCCTTTGCCGCCATGTATCCGCTGCGCTACCGGGTGCTGGCGGATTCACTGCGCCGCGCGCGCGGCAACCGCAACGAGATCGTGGGCACGATCCAGACCGCGCTGTCCGGCGCGCTGGAGCGGGAGGGCCTGGAGGCCGAGGTGGTGGGGCGTGAAAAGCACCTTTTCAGTCTCTACCAGAAAATGCGTAACAAGGAAGTGTCGTTCTCCGAGATCTTTGACGTCTACGCCTTCCGTATCGTGGTGGATCGTGTGGACTCGTGCTATCGCACGCTGGGCGTCGTGCACAACGTCTACAAGCCGGTGCCCGGGCGGTTCAAGGATTACATCGCCATTCCCAAGACCAACGGCTACCAGTCGCTACATACCGTGCTGTTCGGGCCTCACGGGGTGCCCATTGAAGTCCAGATACGCACGCGGGAAATGGACTACATTGCCGAGACCGGGGTGGCGGCACACTGGAAGTACAAAAGTGGCGAAGAAGCCTCCAGCGCCCCGCATGCGCGTGCCCGTGAATGGTTGCAGAACATTCTCGAGATGCAGCGACGGGCGGGCAATTCGCTGGAGTTTCTGGAAAACGTCAAGGTGGACCTGTTCCCCGACGAGATCTACGTATTCACGCCGCGCGGTCAGATTCTGCGCTTGCCGCGCGGGGCCACGCCGGTGGATTTTGCCTACGCCGTACATACCGACGTGGGCAATACCTGTGTGGCGGCCAAGATCGACCGGCGCCTGGTGCCGCTGAGCACCCAACTGGCCAACGGCCAGACCGTGGAAGTGATCACCGCCGCTTCGGCGCGACCCAATCCGGCCTGGCTGAACTTCATCGTTTCCGCGCGCGGGCGTGCCAATATCCGGCATTATCTCAAGAACCTGCAGGCCGAGGAGGCCTCGGCGCTGGGCCGCCGTCTGCTGGATCGCTCGCTGGGCGCGCTCAGCCTGAACCTGGACGAAGTCGACACCGAGCGGATGCAGGCGGTATTGACCGAACTGGAATGCACGGATGAGCAGGACCTGCTGCAGAAAGTGGGGCTGGGTGAATTGATGGGCCCGCTGGTGGCTCGGCGGTTGGCGCCGGCGATTGATGACGGCGACGAAGCCGGCGAGCGTGAGCAGGCACAGTCACGCCGTGCGCCCCTGGCCATTCGCGGTACCGAAGGCATGGTTGTGACCTTCGCGCGGTGCTGCCGTCCGATCCCTGGCGACCGCATTCTGGGCTATCTCAGCTCCGGCCGCGGCATCGTGGTGCACAGCGAGTTGTGCCGTAATCTGAGCGGTTACCGCAAGCAGCCCGAAAAGTGGATCGATGTGCAGTGGGAAGCGCAGGTGGATCGCGAGTTCCCGGTGGAGATACGCATGGAAGTGATCAACGAGCGCGGCGCCCTGGCCACGCTGGCGGCCGAGATTTCCCGCATGGACGCCAACATAGAGCATGTCTCTGCCGACGATCGTTACGGCAGTACGTCCAGCCTCTCCTTTGTCATTTCGGTGCGTGACCGCCGCCATCTGGCCCGCATCATGCGGCGTCTGCATGCCATGCGCCCGGTCATACGTATCAATCGCAGTCGCGCCTGACCCTGTGGCAGCTCGGCTTCTCTGGCAAGCGCCGGGCACCGGCGCATACAATGCCGGATACGGTCATCATGGCCGGTGATGACTGTTGTTGACTGATCAGGGAGAAACTCATGTCGCGTGA
>SLLK01000346.1 GCA_007134115.1 Gammaproteobacteria bacterium
AAGAAACGGTGCAGGAGAAGTATTCGAGCATCGCCGGCGGTCTGAATATGCCCGGTGGCATGAATATGCCGTTTTGATGACGGTGCCCGGCCCGATCGTTCACAGGTAATCCCGTCATGTCCTTTTCGCCCTTGCTGACACGGTTGATTGACGCGCTTCGGGCATTGCCCGGCGTGGGCCCCAAGTCGGCCCAGCGCATGGCCTTCCACTTGCTGGAGCGCGACCGGGACGGTGCCCGGCGCCTGTCCGAGGCGCTTGCGGCGGCGGTCGAGGAGGTCGGCCATTGCCGTGAGTGCCGCATGCTCACCGAAGCGGAGGTGTGCGATATCTGCCTGTCCGGGCGCCGTGATCGCACCCAGTTGTGCGTGGTGGAAACGCCGGCCGATGTGCTGGCCGTGGAGCGTGGCGCCGGTTACAACGGTCTGTATTTTGTGTTGATGGGGCATCTCTCGCCGCTGGATGGCATCGGGCCGGAAGAGCTGGGGCTGGATCGTCTGGCCGAGCGCCTTGCGGGCAGCGTGGAGGAGGTCATCGTGGCCACCAATCCCACCGTGGAAGGCGAGGCGACCGCGCATTACATCGCCGAACTGGCCGCTTCTCATGGCGCCCGGGCCACGCGCATTGCGCACGGAGTACCCATCGGCGGCGAACTGGAGTATATCGACGGCGGCACCCTCAGCCACGCCTTCAGCGGGCGTTTGCCGCTGGGCCAGGGTTGAGACGTGACCGGTATGTCAGGATTTCCGAGGGAGGATCATCCATGAGTGACGATTGTCTGTTCTGCAAAATCGTTGCCGGCGAGGTGCCGGCGGATATTGTGTACGAGAACGAACATGTGGTGGCCTTCCGCGACATTAACCCGCAGGCGCCGGTGCACGTGCTGATTATTCCGCGTCAGCATATCGCCACCATCAATGACCTGGAGCCCGGCAATGCGGATCTGGTGGGGCACATGTACCTGGCCGCGCAGCACATCGCCGGCGTGGAGAAGCTCGCCGAGCGCGGCTACCGCACGGTGATGAACTGCAATCAGGATGCCGGGCAGACGGTGTTCCACATCCATCTGCACCTGCTGGGCGGACGCCAGCTGGACTGGCCGCCGGGCTGACCGGCATGGCTTCAGCCGGCCATGCGCTCCATTTGTGCCAGCATGATGCGATAGCTCTTGTATCGGCGGGGCGTTACCTCACCACGTTCCAGCGCGGCAAGCACCTCGCAGCCGGGTTCCTCGCGATGGGTGCAGTCCCGGAAGTGGCAGGGCGGCAGCGACGGGAATTCGGCAAACCCGTGCGCCACCTCGCCGGGCGGCATATCCCACAGTTTGAAATCACGTACGCCCGGCGAATCGATGATGTCTCCGCCGCCGGGCAGGTGGTAGAGCGTCGCCGTGGTCGTGGTGTGCTTGCCTTCGCCGCTTGCCGCGGAGAGTTCGCCGGTGCGGATGTCGGCGTCGGGAATCAGGTTGGCGAGCAGGGATGATTTGCCCACGCCGGACTGCCCTACCAGTATCCCCACACGCCCGTCCAGGGCCTTCAGTATCCCGGCGGTGCCACCATCTTCATGAGCGCTGCACGACGCGGTGGTGTAGCCCAGATCCCGGTACTCTTCCAGCAGCGCGTCCGTCGCAGTCGGGTTCCCGGCGTCGATCAGGTCCCGCTTGTTCATGATCACCGCAGCATCCAGCCCCAGCAGGTGAGCGGCGACCAGGTAGCGGTCAATGAGGAAGGGGTCCGGCGGCGGTTTGGGCGCGGCAATGACCAGCATCAGGTCGATATTGGCGGCGAGCACGCGGTAGCCCTTGCGGGATTCCGGGCGGCGCAATTCGGAGCGGCGCGGCAGGATGCTGTGTATCTTGCCGCGCCGGTGGCCGGTGACCTGCCAGTTTACCCGGTCGCCGCAAACCGGGCGTTCCTCGCGTGGCCGGTTGCCACACAGGTGTTGTACGCCGTCGCCATCTTCGGCCCACACATGGGCTCCGTGGGCGGCCACCACGGTGCCGGTCAGCAATGCGGAGGCCGAGCTTTCCCCGCGGGCCGCGCGTCGGCCGTTGTCGCGCGGTTTGCCGGCAGCTTTGCGCTGCTTCACCGGCTAGTCCTGCAGGGCATCAATTTTCGCCGCGCAGATGAAATCGTTTTCCGACAGCCCGCCAATGGCGTGTGTGCTGTAGACCACGGTGGCCTGGTTGTAGCCAAAGGTGATGTCCGGGTGATGGTCTTCCCGGTGGGCGACCCAGGCCACGGCATTGACGAAGGCCGTGGTGTGGTAATAGTTGCGAAACTTGAAGGCGCGGCTGATCTGCTTGCCGTCCTCGTCCACCTGCCATTCGTTGTCGATCATGGCCAGATGTTGCTTGACCTCATCGGCACTCATCGGGCTGGTGCCGCCTTCACACGGTTTACATTTGCGCTGTGTCAGTTCACTCATGAGCTGGCTCCCTGATGGGAAATGTTGTCACATGGTAACGCGGTTACCCCGGGGTTGCCCAAACATCCGTCGGTGGCGGGCAAGCCCGCGGGGTCGATGGTAAAGTGCGGGCAAGGCCCGGTCGCACGAGCCCGGGCACCGGTTATATTGCAGGGGAGCCGGCCGCATGCGGCCCGCCCGCTTAACGAACACACTGAACACCGCAGAGCCCGGGCGAGGCCCGGCATGCAGCAAGGGGAACGAACCATGCCCGCGAGCGCGGACAACCTGATCTGGATTGATCTTGAAATGACCGGTCTGGATACCGACCGGGACCACATTATCGAAATTGCTACGGTAATCACCGATGCGCAGGCGGAGGTGCTGGCCGAAGGGCCGGTGCTGGCCATCCATCAGCCCGATGAAGTATTAAAGGCCATGGATGACTGGAACCAGAACCAGCACGCACAATCCGGGCTCATCGAACGCGTACGCCAGAGCGGCATTGATACGGCGAGCGCGGAGCGACAAACGCTGGCGTTCCTGCGGCAGTGGGTGCCGGCGGGCGCCTCACCCATGTGCGGTAACACCATCTGCCAGGACCGCCGTTTTATGCATCGGCTGATGCCGGAGCTGGAGGCCTGGTTCCACTACCGGCATATTGATGTGAGTACCCTCAAGGAGCTGGCGCGACGCTGGGCGCCGGAGGTGTCAGACGGCTTCAAGAAGAGCGCCACCCACCTGGCGCTGGATGATATTTACGATTCTATCCGTGAGTTGAAGTGGTACAGGGAGCAGATGTTCCGGTTTTGATTTCGGCCGGCCGGGTTTGTCGGATGACTACCGCGAGATTGACGCGAAAAGGGCTCGAAATCGAGGGGGGTCCCACAGCTGCGGTTGGTGATGCGACACTGCCGCCGGGATTGACCATCAAAAGGCGAGATGGATGGCAGGTGTCAGTGTGGCTCTGGTGGCGCTGGCGGCTCTTTTCTGGGGGTTGTCCGGCGGCATCGGCAGTATGCTTATGGCCGATGGCTGGAACCCCTTCGTGGTTTCATTCTACCGGGGTGCGATCGGGCTGTTGTTCGTTCTCGCCTGGTTGGCGCTGCGTCCGCAGGGCAGTGGGCTTGGCAGTCGCCGGTTGTGGTTCTGGTCCGCCGTGGCCGGTGTAGGCGTGGCGGGCAACTTCTCGTTCTACTTCCTGAGTATCGCGCACGGCAGCGTGGCAGTCGCAGCCACGTTGATGTACTGCGCGCCCGTGTTCGTGTACCTCACGTCGTTCGCTCTGCGGCTTGAAAGCCCTACCCCCGTGAAGTGGGCGGCGATCGCGCTGGTGATGGTGGGTATCGTGCTGCTCACGCAGATTTACGACATCGGTGCCAGCAGTGTGACAGCGATGGGCGTGGTCGCCGGGCTGCTGGCCGGACTGTCCTACGCGCTCTTCATCTTCGGCTTCAAGTATGCGGCGCCGCACGGCAGTCCGCAGGCGATCCTTGTCATCGCGTTTTCGGTACTTGCCGTCATTCTGCTTTTGGCGGGGGACCTGGAGCAGACGGCCGCCGTGCTGAGTACGCCGGACTGGCCGCTGTTCGTGATACTGGGCGTGCTGGGTGCGGGGTTGTCGTTTGTTCTCTATATCATCGGCCTGAAGTACACCGCACCCGCCGTGGCCTCCATTGTGGCCATGGTGGAGCCGGTCACTGCGACGCTGTTCGGCGTTGTGGTCCTGAGTGAAATCCTGTCGGGCATACAGGTTCTGGGGATGGGGCTGATATTGCTGACAGTGACCGCGCTGAGCGTGTATTCGAGCCACGGGTATCCATCCGGACACTCAATGAATGCTGACTAGATATGTAACCTCATGAGGTTACATATCCAGTCGGCCCGGATGAACACGCTGGTAAGAGATCACGGTTAACGCACGGTATGTGTTCTCGATTCACTTTTCCCGGTGCGATAGGCGGTCGTGCACAGAACTGTCCGGAAAAGCTCTTCCTGTTTAGGGGGATACGGATGGTTAACCGCCGTCGACGGGAGCGCAAGGATTGCTTGACGCCGGAATCGCTATTGACCAAGACTGTAGGGACCGGACAGTGAACGGGGGAGGATGGGTCATGGCGAGAGCAAGAGGCTATTCAGCCATTCATGTGGGTGTACTGGTTACCGCTATCAGTATGCTGGTTACCGGTTGTGAGCGTGAGCCTCAGGTGGTGGCGGGACCTGGTGTGGATCTGGAAAACAGGGTGTTGTATGTGGGCGCCCTCAATGCCGAAAGTGGCCCGGCCGCCGAGCTCGGCCGGCCGTTCGCGCTGGGCCTTCGCACGCTTGTGCACCGCATCAACCGGGGGGACGCCGATCTGATGCCCGAGGGCTGGCGCGTGCGCCTCGTGGAGCGCGATCAGGCCTATGATCCTGAACGGGTAATCAGTACGTTTGAGGAAACGCATGATCAGGTGCTGTTCTACGTTTCCGTGTTTGGTTCTTCCAGCGCGGTGTTATTGCAATCGCGCCTGGAGGAACATGGCATCGTCGGATTCCCAACCTCCAACCTGTCTGCGCTGGGAGAACATCCCAATACACCGCCGGTCGGTCCTTCGTACTACCTGGAAGGCATGCGTGCCATGGACTGGGCGGTGGACCAGGCCGACGGCACGGAAGATCTGCGGGTGGGCGTGATCTATCGCGGTGATGAGTATGGAAATGATGGATACAACGGCTGGCTGACAGCGGCACAATATTACGATATTGATGTCGCGGTTGAGCATATGATTCCGGCGGATGGCAGTGATCATGATCTGGCCGGCACCCTGGAGCAACTCCGGGCGCAGGAGGTGGATGTGGTGTTTTTGGCCACGTTTCCCCGTGAAACGGCGGCGATCATGACCGGAGCGGCGGCGATTGAATACAGTCCCTCGATGTGGATTGGCAACACGCCATTCATTCACGAGGGCTTTTTTGATTCCCGTACTATTGATCCGGCATTGTTCCGGGACGCTTATCTTGTCACCGGTTTCCCCGTATGGGGCGACGACAGACCCGTGGTACGGGACTTCCGCGAGAGCCTTGAGGCATATACAGAAGGCCGGATAGCGCCCAATACGTATATCCTGACATCCTATGTCTGGGCGCAGCCGGGGTTCGAGGCTTTCCGCAGGGCACTGGAACAGGGCGATGTGAGCCGGGAAGGGTATATGCGCGCACTGCGCAGTATTGACGATTTCGAGACGGCCGGTGCATTTCCCGATCCGCTGGATTTTACCCGTCTTCCGTATCGTACCGCCACCCGGACACGCATATTGCATATGGACATGGACGCGGGTGAGCTGGTGATGGCTGATGATTATGCCAATCCCCGCAGCATGAATGAGATG
>SLLK01000269.1 GCA_007134115.1 Gammaproteobacteria bacterium
GGCTTTTTCTGATGGCGCCGGCGCTCTATATGCCGGAAATCAATGGCGACGCGGAGCCGCCCGTCGCGGCCCACCGCATCGAGATCGTACACGGCTGGGATGACGACATCGTGCCGGTAGAGCAAAGCCTGCGCTTTGCCCGCCAACACCGCGCCATGTTGCATGTGGCGGACGCCGGCCACACCCTCAACGAAATCCTCGGCGACGTGGAAAGCCTCTTCGAGGCATTCCTGCGACGCGTACTCGCCGCATAGCCGGCAGCCTCACGCCTTCTCGAACACCCCCTTGAGGGCCGCCGCATCGCCGGCCCTGGCCTTCGCCGCTTTAACCTGCTCGCTGTCACCGGGGTCCTTGGCCAGCAGGCCGCTTTCGCACATTTCGCCGTACCAGGTGAGAAACGCCTGCTCCTTGCCGAAAAAGCCGACGTTGACCTCGCCGTCGTCGCTAAAGGTATCGATGCCCCAGGCATCCTCGGCATTCCAGCGCGGCTCAAAGCCGTTAAGCTGCATGGCGCCGTCACTTTCCTTGTGCAACAAGGCGCCGTGATAACGGCCCGGCGCATAGCCGGCGCTCATGAAATTATCGTAGACGTTGCGAACCTGCTCGGTAATGGAATCCGGTGCATGAATCATGATCCTGAACCTCCCCGTATCCTCAATCATGGATATCAGGCGGAAAAGCACCTGCGTGTTATATGCGCTTTCAGCGCTTACCGTGATTCGTTGTCACGACTCAATCGTATAGCAGTGGAACAGAAAAATCAGCAGGCAACGCGCACTTTCGCAAGCTCAGGTACGGATACCCGTGCCCCGGTTGATGAGGACCAGCGCGAAAGAGAACAGCACGATGATGAAGAATATAATCAACGCATAAGCCACTGTTATGGACACGTCGGAGATGCCCAGAAAGCCGTAACGAAAAGCATTGACCATATACAGGATGGGGTTGGCCAGCGAGACGGTCTGCCAGAACTCAGGCAGCATGGAGATGGAGTAGAACACCCCGCCCAGGTAAGTCAGGGGCGTGAGGATAAAAGTCGGCACAATGGAAATATCGTCGAACTTGCGCGCATAGATCGCATTGATCAATCCACCCAGTGAAAACAGGATGGAAGTCAGGACCACCACCGAGATGAGCACGGCCGGATTGTGCACCCGGAAACTGACGAAGAATCCGGCCACGATGGTCACCACCACGCCGACCAGCAGACCGCGCCCTACCCCGCCGGCCACATAGCCGAGGATGATCACCCAGTTGGGTACCGGGGCCACCAGGATCTCCTCTATATGGCGCTGGAACTTGGCGCCGAAGAAGGAAGACACCACATTGGAATACGCGTTGGTAATCACTGCCATCATGATGATGCCCGGGGCAATGTAGTCCATGAACGGCACCCCGTCCATTTCGCCGATGCGACGACCGATCAGCGCGCCGAAGATCAGGAAATACAGGCTCATGGTGATCGCCGGCGGCACCAGGGTCTGCACCCAGATACGCGTATAGCGCTGGGTCTCACGAATCACGATGGTTTCAAAGGGCACGTAATAGCGCAGCGGGTTCATCAGCGGTGCCCTCCGGCGGCCGCCACCGGCGCCTTGCCCGGCGCAGTGTTGCCGTGCCCCGCCATGGCATTGTCGCCGGTGTTGACCAGGCGCAGGAAAAGCTGCTCAAGGCGATTGTTGCGGTTTCGCATTGAAACCACCGACACCTTACGCGCGGACAGCGCGGCAAACAGCTCATTGAGGCTCTGCCCCCGATGCAGTTCCACCTCCAGCGTGTGATCATCAAGCAACCGCGGGGCGTGGCCCGGCAGGTCCGGCGCCTCTTCCAGCGATTCGCCCAGCGTCAGCACCACCACTTCCATGTCCATGCGCCGCAACAACTGGCGCATGCTGCTGTGCTCGATAATGCGCCCGTCATCGATAATCGCAATGTTGCGGCACAGGTGCTCGGCTTCTTCCAGGTAATGAGTGGTGAGAATAATGGTGGTGCCGGCGGCGTTGATCTCCTGCAAATAGGCCCACATGGAACGCCGGATCTCTATATCCACACCGGCGGTGGGCTCATCAAGAATCAGCAGCCGTGGCTCATGTACCAGCGCCCGGGCAATCATCAGGCGTCGCTTCATGCCGCCGGAAAGATTGCGCGTAATATCGTCGCGCCGGTCCCACAACCCCAACTCGCGCAGACATATTTCCGCCCGCTCGCGCGCCCGTTGACGCCCCAGCCCGTAGTAGCCGGCCTGGTTCACCAACACCTGGAAGAGCTTCTCGAACCCGTTGAGATTGACCTCCTGGGGCACCACCCCCAGATACGACTTGGCGGTATCCAGTTCGCGTTCCATGTCGTGACCGAAAACCTCGATCTTGCCCGCCGTCTTGTTCACCAGCGAGCAAAGAATACCGATGGTGGTCGACTTGCCGGCGCCATTGGGTCCCAGCAGGGCAAAAAAATCGCCCTGCTTCACATCGAGATCGATACCGTGCAAGGCAGTGAACCCGTTGGCGTAGGTTTTGGTCAGGCCGCGGATACTCAAGGCATTCATGGGCGAGGGGCATACTCCGATCGGACGCATGGGTGACCGCACATGATAACGCATTAGCCGCCGGTTTCCGTGGCCCGGAACGAAAAAGGGGCCCGCAGGCCCCTTGCTGAAGAATACCGCCAGCTCAGGCGGACTTCTGCCGCTGTTCTTCGACCAGCTCCCGTATGCGCGGGTAGACCAGCTTGCCGTTATCCTTGCGCGGCACTTCGTCGACGACGAAGAGTTCCTTGGGCTTTTTGTAATTCGCCAGTTTCTCCGCACAATGCGCCAGCACCCGCTCAATGTCGATTTTCTCACCTTCATGCGGCGCCACAATGCCGGTGATGGCCTGCCCCCAGCGCTTGTCGTCCACGCCCACCACGGCGCAGTCGAACACCTCGGGCACGTCCTTGATCACGCTCTCGACCTCTTCCGGGTAGACCTTCTCACCGCCCGTATTGATACAGCCGGAGCCGCGGCCCAGCAGTTTGATGCTGCCGTCGTCGTTGACCTGGGCCATATCGCCGATCATCGCGTAACGCCGGCCACGGATGGTGCGGAAGGTCTTGCGGGTCTTTTCTTCGTCCCCCCAGTAACCGCGCGGAATCAACCCGGCCACGGCGAGCTGGCCCACCGCACTGTCCCCGGGCTGCACTTCCTCGTCGTTGTCATCGAACACTTTCATATGCTCGGCAAGACGGAATTTCATCGGCGGCACTTCACCATCCGAACTGAGCACCGGCTCGGAGCGCCCCAGCCCTTCGGAGGCACCATAGGAATCGAGCAAAATGGCCTGCGGAATATGCTGCAACAACGCCTGCTTGGTGCGCGGACTGAACGCCACCCCCGAGGAATTGAACAGCACCAGCGACGACGTGTCGTAGTCGCCGCGCTCGAGCTCGTCAAGCAGCGGCATGGCGAAGGCATCGCCTACAATGATGATGGACCGCACGCTCTCACGCTCCACCGTGCGCCACAGCTCGGCAGGGTCAAACTGCTTGCCCTCCAGGAAAATCATGCAATCGCCCGATGCCAGTACGTTGATGGCACTCAGGAAGCCCGTGCCATGCATCAGGGGACACGCGATCAGGGTATGGTTGGGCAGCTTGCGCAGCCCCTTGGCACGCTCGGCGGCCTTTTCCAGCGGCCCGGCATAACGCTCCTGCATCATCTGTTCGATGCGATCGCCGAGGCGTTTCTGCACGCGTGGACGCGAAATCAGCCAGCGGAACAGGCCCGACTGCAAAAAGCTCAACAGCAGGCTTTTCTTGCCGCTGCGCGGGGCAAACAGCTCCGGCGGCGCACTGGACAGCTTGGGCAGCAATGAGCGAATCATGGGCGCCAGCAGCAGATGCAGGTTGTCGTAAATCTCCGGCCCCCACATCACGCCCTTGGGAAACCCGGTCGTGCCCCCGGTGTAAAGCAGAAACAGCACGTCGTCATTATTCGGCGGCGTCCACGGAAGATCCGGGTCGGCCTTGCTCGCCTTGAGGGCATCCTCGTAGCTCGTATCACCCTTGCCGGCCTTGCCGATGACGATGACCTGGCGCAGATTCTTGCAGTCCTTGCGGATGGGCTTGAGCACATCCAGGAAATCCTCATGGATCACCAGCGCACTCGCCCCCGAATCATTGATGATATGGCGCAGCTCTTCGGGCTGATACTTGTAATTGACGTTGAGCGGCACGCAGGCCAGCTTCATTGCCGCCAGGTACGACTCTATGTACTCGCTGCTGTTGCGCTCCATGACCGCCACGCGGTCGCCACGCTCGATGCCGTTGGCCAGCAGCGTGTTGGCCAGCGCGTTGGAACGCTCATCCACTTCCTTGTAGGTATAACGACGATCACCCTGAATGGTGCATGGATGATCCGGGATAGCACGTACCACCGCCTGAAACTTCGGTGCGGTATGTAAATGATTCTCGGCCACAATCTACCTCCTCGCACAAATGCAATTATACCTGGCGGCCGGTTCACCCTGACACGGCACCGGCTCAATTTAATTATCACTGGAGCAGTTACTCTAATCCGGTTGGCGGGTAAAACGCCAGCCCGCCCAAATTAGAACGCTCCCGCTTTCTACAGCCCCAGCTGGCGGGCCGCCAGATCCTTCATGATCTCGCGCGAGCCGCCGCCGATACTCATCACCTTGGTCTCGCGGTAGATGCGCTCCACCTTCTCACCGCGCATATAGCCGGCGCCGCCGAGCACCTGCATGGCCTCGTTGGCGCAGTACTCCATCGCCCCGGTGGCCAGGTTCTTGAGCATACTCAGCTCGGCCACCGGCGTTTCGCCGGCGTGCACCCGCTGGCCCAGCACGTGCAGCCAGGCCCGCGCGCTGCTCACCTGCATCTGCATATCAACCAGCTTGTGCCGGATCACCTGCCGCTGGATCAGCGGTTTGCCGAAGGTGTGGCGCTCCCGTGCCCACGCGGTAGCCTCATCAATGCAGACCTGGGCGAACCCGATGGCCTGCGAGGCCATCCCCAGCCGTTCGCTGTTGAAATTGAGCATGATGCCCATGAAGCCGGCGTTTTCCTCGCCCAGCAGGTTCGCCGCCGGCACGCGGCAGTTGTCGAAATACAGTGTCGCCGTATCCGAACACCACCAGCCCATTTTCTTCAGCGGCGTACGCGTAAAGCCCGGACGGTCGCGCTCGATCACCAGCAGCGATATGCCGCCCATACCCTCACCACCCGTGCGCACCGCGACGGTGTAGTAATCAGCTCGCATACCGGAAGTAATGAATATCTTGGAACCGTTGACGATGTAATCATCGCCGTCGCGGCGCGCGGTGGTCTTGAGGTTGGCGACATCAGAGCCACCCGAGGGCTCGGTAATCGCCAGTGCGCTGATCTTTTCGCCAGCCAGTATGCCGGGCAGAAAGCGCTGCTTCTGTTCTTCGGTGCCCAGATTCACGATCGGCGGCGCGCCGATGCCCAGGCTGAACAGGCCGGCGATCAACCCGCCCGAACCTGCCCGCGTCATTTCTTCCATCATCACCATGTTGTAGAAAGGATCGGGCACAGGGATGCCGCCATATGGCTCCGGGAATCCCAGGCCCAGCAGTCCCGCGGACGCCGCGCGGGTATACAGGTCGCGCGGAATCTCTCCCGCCTCGTCCCACTCGCTTATATGCGGTTCTATCTCTTTTTGTACGAAGCGTCGCACGTTGTCGCGAAACGCCTCATGTTCCTCGCCGGTAAACGGATTGGCAGTGTGCATGGGGTCAC
>SLLK01000331.1 GCA_007134115.1 Gammaproteobacteria bacterium
CTCCGGTTAGACGGTGTTTGATTTGCTCGATCCTTCGTTCCAATTCTTCTATAGCCTGACTGGCATCATCAGGCAACTGATCAATCAGCCCAGCGACCATTCCCCTGGCAGGCTGGCCATCTTCTTCAATCAGGATATCGTTCTCGAACTTCGGGTGCTCCGCGCCCAGCAATTCTCGAATGCTTCGTTCCATGGCACGAGCATCCTGGCTGTAAGGCTTCAGGCTGATCTGTACATATTCATTTCCGGCCAGACTCTCCGCAAGAAAGGCTTCCCGCCGCACGCTGAGCGCGCGCCGAGCCGCCACAACCGTCTCACGCTGGGATTTCGCCTGCTCAAGGACTCGGCCGCGCTGTGCGTCCAATGACTCCAATTCCTTCCACTGGTTCTCCAGCCGCTGCCGCTCCTGGACCAACTGGCCATATTCACTGGGGTCCGCGACGCCCTGTTCCTTCAGGTCCCTGACGAGTTTTTCGTAATCGGTCCGGGCCTTGCTCACTACCTGCTGCCACCCAGTACCCGGGAGTTTCTCCCGTTCTTGACGGACGGAAGCTGCCAAGTCATCTGCCGTGCCCTTCAGCGCCTTCGTGGCAGACTCAATGGCCTTATGGAGACTCGACAACACGGCCAGTGCCTCCTTGTCCTGTTCGTCCTGTTCGTGGAACAGTTGCTCCGGGACATCCTCTGCGGCTAATTCCTCTGCCAGTTCGCGAACACGGCGCACCATTTCTTCAACCGATTCAAACTGACGGTTAACTTCCCGTTCTTGTCGGGATCGACGCTGGTACGCCTTTAGCACGTCGGCGTGGTGGGCTTCCTCGAATTTCTTCAGTTTCCGCTTCACGTCTTCCAAACGGACTTTCAGTGCATCACGCCCCTGCAGCCGGCCTTCCAGCTCTCGTGCTTTGGCGCATAGGGATAAGTAGATCTGCCGCGCCTCTCGCAATGCGGTTTGTTCGGCATCCACTCCGGCTGCTTCATCGATTAAATCGAGCAGGGCCTGATGACTTCCACCAGCCAGTGCCGCAATCTGGCCCTGGCTGAACAGCCGGATGGGGAAACGCTCGGGAATCACCGCCTGGTTATCCGAGTCACGCCAATCACCATTTTTTAGCTCTTCGACGACCGAGCCCGAGCCATCCTGACGCCAGTGCACACGGTAGCGTGTGCCATCCCTAACAAATGTCAGCGCCACATGGGTATTCGGCGTGAGAGCACCATCGTCATCTCGCCCGCGTGCTACGCGACTGAACTTTTCGAAAGTGCGGCGCGGCTCGCTACCTTGTTCCAGGGCTTGCAGCTCATTATCTCGCCTCAGCGCCAGCCGCAGTGCATGCACGATGGTCGATTTCCCTGTCCCGCGTCCGCCTACCAGCGCGTTAAACCACGGACTGAAGGAAAGGGTTTCTGACTGACCACGACCCATATAGCGAGCATCGTCAATTTCTACTGACTCGATAAATTTCTCAGGCAGCGCGTTCGGGTCGAAGCGTTGCGGATCATCACTGCGGCGAACCGAAAACCCCTCACCGTCCAGCAAAGCCAGTCGCAAGCCTTCGAGTGAAGGTTGAGCCATTTTCACCCAAGTCCAATGCGAGCCCGGATAACGCGCACCGTCAGGGCCTGAAGGGTGATGCGCGTCAGAGCCCAGCACTTCTGCCCAGCGCAGGTGTTTTTGACGGTAGAGCGGGGGTTTCTCTGAATCTTGGTTAACCACCTCCATCGCAAACAGGCTTTCACACTCAAGCAAGGGGGCTAACGTACTGCCCCCAAGCTCCCAGGCACCGGAAGGCCCATCCACATGGGCCAGCACGGGCAGCGCATTGGCTTCTACAATTTTCTGAATCACTTCGATTGGGGAGGCATTTACCGCTCGGCTGCTCTCTCCCCGATTACCATGATTGCCGACCGCCCCCAACAGCGCGCTGACATCGGCGCCGTCTTTGTCTGGATCAAAAATGGCAAGAATATGGATATTTCCGTTGGCTGTGATTTCGACGCCCGGGAAAAGCCAAAGGGGTCGGTAGTCCTCGGGCTTCTGCTCGCGGAGCTGTTCCAGCGCAGCCTTAAGCTGATCGACCCAATCACCGGAGTTGTGGTCGGTCACCGCAACGCAGTCAATGCCTGCCCGCATAAAGTTGAGCAGCCACTCTTCCGGCGTTATCTTCATCAGTGAAGCTTGATCTGGCCCTTTTCCATAGTCAGTGGAAGCCGGAGTATGCGTGTGAAAGTCAAAACTCCACCAGCGCGCGCCGGGAAAGCGCCACCCATTATCGATTGGGGCATTCGCATTCATGATTCGGCCTCCTCGAACATCAGCCGGTGGAAGTCTTCCTCGATGAGGCGGACTTTCCAGGTGTCGTCGGGCTGGCGTAGGTTTTCCAGGTTGTTGTCGCCGTTGACGTAGATCAGGTCGAACTCGCTGTCCTTGCTGGAATAGCCCTGCTTCTTGAACCATTCGTCCAACACCAGATTATCCTGCTCGGAATCACCGGTGAGCTTGCGCCAGATCACGAGGGTCTTGCGGCCGTCCGGCGTGGTGCCGGTGACGGTGCGGAACCACCAGGGACCGTCGTCGGTTTCGCGGATGCGGCCATCAAGCAGCAGGCGGCGCGGGTTTTCCTTGGGCAGTTCGGGGTCGTCGTCGCGCTTGAACCGGGCCGCCACGGTCTGGGGCGCGGCGATGGTCTCCACGGTCAGGCCGATCAGCCGGTTGAAGGTCTCCAGCAGGTCCACATTGACCTCGCGGGTCTCCTCGCTGCCGGGGCGTTTGACCTTGAGCCGGTAGGCGGTGGGGTCGGTAAAGGCGCTTACATTGAGCAGAGACTGGTTGCCCCGCGTTTCCACATCCAGCCAATATCGCAGCAGATACTGCTCGCGCAGGCCGTCGGTGCCCTGGGCCTGCTGGCTGGCCAACAGGTCGCTTTGTGTTTCACTGCGGCGCGGCTCCAGGTTGTTGAGGGCGTCCTCGTAGGATTCGAGGCGAACAACCTTCATGATGCGGGGGCTGCGGTCCGCTTCTTCGTCTGTGGCGAGTCGTTTTGGCTTGCCGTCCTTCCACTCCGGTGTGAAACTGGCTTTTTTTAGGCGAGGTAAAAGAACTGCATCGAAATGGTCGCCCATCTCGCATAAGACAAAGCGCCTCAACACACCTTCCCGACGATTCAGGATAATTACTGCGTCACCTGTAGTTCCGGAACCAGCAAAAAAGTCGAGGACCAAGTGGCCTTCCCCTGTTACTTGATCTACAAAGCGACCGGGCAGAGTCGTTGGCTTTGGCGTCGGAAACCTCCCAGTTTCTCCGAAAAGCGCTGCGATTTGCTTTTCACCGTCGGTGTAGTCATAAAAGAACGATTTTGCGACGTTCGTATCTACAGTATGAACAAAGCGCTTGTACCTTGGAATTTTATTCTCGTCATCTCCCCAATGTATAAGCCCTTCTGCAGCAAGTACCTCGAAACTATCCCGGCCACCTTCAGACCAAGAATAGGGCCACGCCCAACCTCGCTTTGGATGCGGAGAAGGTTTTCCAGTAATAGGATGCTTAGGTCGATAAAATCGATAGTTAGGATGCTCAGGGTCTCGCGTGCTATCAGACTGTTTCTGGGATGGCGCAGAAGCATCAGCCTCCTGCCAGACCCAAATCTTTGCCTTCTCTTGCTTCGCCTTCGACTCGCTTACTAAATCGCCAGAACGGGTACGATACTCAGCATTACAATAATTATAAATACCTCTCCACGGATCTTGCTTCTTCGCCTCGGCATCATATACCATGCCAGCCGCCTCAACTTCATACCTGTATTCTTTGCGATGGCGAGAGAACATGTCTTGTATTTTTTGTTCTATTATTTGTACTGGCGGGTAACTTGGGTTTAGGTCATCCACCAACTCCATAAGCTCCTTAAACCCAGGCTTTGGCTCTCGAAACATTGAGGGCGCACGTTCAGCGGACAAGCGGTCGCGCACATACACCTCAATATATTCATGATTCGTTGAATATAATGGCGACTGGCTGTGTGTCGTATTTTGTGCCCAAATTAGCTCTTCAACCCGGTTATTGGAGCCAAATACTTCGTCCAGAACCGCACGCAAATTGCTTTGCTCATTTTCGTCAATGTTTGAAAAGAATGCCCCCTCATCGGTAAGCAAAGGCCACGCCAACTGAAGTCGGTCGCGCATCATCGTCAGCCATGAGGCGTGCCGATAGTTATCCTTGTAAGGGAAGCCATCACCGTTACGATTATATGGAGGGTCGATTGCGATACATTTTACCGAGTCACGGTAGCGCGCTTGCATTTGTGATAAAGCTTGGAAGTTATCGCTATGAAAGAGCACCCCATCCGTCTGCTCGTCAATATCACCCATCGCCTCCAGCAACCGCTGACTGAAAGCGTCCTCAAAGTGCGCGGTATCAACCATCAGCGTCGGATGCGCCTTCAGAAACTCCACCGTCAACGGCTCGCTGTAGGCCACCGTCGTCAGATCCGCTTCTAGCTCATCAATGGCATGGAGCTCCACCCATTCCTGCCGCTGGGCTTCGTTGGCGGCGATTTCCGGGTAAAACTCTTCCGGAATGCACCCGATGCGTATGCAATACGACGTCTCGGTGACAAACTTCTTTTTCAGCCAGAGCTTCTTCTGGAAATTCTCCAGTTGCGCCAGGAAGTCGATGATCTTGCCGGCGATCTGGCGGATCACCTTGATCTTGGACAGGTACTGCTCGACGCGCGGGGCGGTTTCGCTTTCGATGTCGTCCAGGTGCATGACTTCGTTCTTGATGTAGAAGTCCAGCTCCCGGCGCAGGAAGCCGCCCAGGTCCTTGTGGATGAAGTAGTCGAAGGTGTTGCGGGCGGTGTAGCGGTTGAGATGGGCAGCCAGGCGGCTGTAGTCGGCCTGTTCGCCATCGGCCTTGATGTGATTCTTGGCCAGCTCCGCCAGCCAGGGCTTGAGGCTGTCGTCCTGGACTTCCATCAGGCGGCGCACGGCATCCTCGCGCAGGTCTTTCTGGGTGGGCGGTTTCTTCTTTGCTGCAGCGGTGGCGTTGGCCTTGGCGTCTTCGCTCCAGTCCTCCATCGTTGCCGGCCGGTACTCGAAGCGGATCACCAGCTCCTTGCCGCTTTCTCCGTCCTCTTCGGCAATAAAGTCTTCGCCGGCCAGGATAAACACGCGGTTCTTGCCCTCGGCCTCCTTGACGTTGCCGTGCTCTCCCTCGGCGGCGTCCACCAGGCGAAAATGCACGCGCATGGGATCGTCGGCACCGGGCTTCAGAGTAAAGGCGTAGTCGCGCAGGTACTCGCTGGTTTTGATGTAGTACTGGTCCTTGTTGGCCCAGTGCAGCTTCACTTCCTCGCCTTCGTAGGGGATGGCGTAGACGCCGGGCTTGTAGACGCGCTTGGCAAGGAAGTCGCCCTCGTGGTAGTAGCGGCGGAAGAACTTGTAGAGGTGGTCGTAGACCTCCTGCTCCAGGCCAGTGACATCCACACCCTGCTCGGCGATCTTCTGGCGCAGCTCCTTCACCTTGGCGGTGGTTTCCGGGTCCACACCTAGGCCATGGGCCTGCTCGATGGCCTGCTGTAGTTCCTTCTCCAGCTCGGCCTTGTCCGCAGTCTTGTACTGGCTGAAGGCGTCCTTCACCTGAGGCAGCAGGTCCTGATCCAGAAACTGGCTGATCTCGTCGGCGCGGGCGTGCATGATGCGGTAGAGCCCGAAGTCCAGGTCCGGCTGGTCGAGCTGAAACAGCTCCTTGAGCA
>SLLK01000365.1 GCA_007134115.1 Gammaproteobacteria bacterium
CAAAGCCTGAGACGCGACGAATAGATCAGCGTTTCCTTAAGCCCCGTATCCTCTCGTTGACATAACCATCAAGGTCGGGTGGTATACTGCTTATGCCCGTGAGTTCCCGTGTCCCCTGGACGATGTTCAGGGGCGGGTCAACGATGACGGCAAGGGGACTGCCCGATGAGCAAAGCCAGTTCCGCTGCCCGTGCCCGGCAGCCAGCGCCCGATACCGCGAATGCACCGCATGTGCTGGTGGTTGACGATCAGCGCGACAACGCCATGTTGTTGCAGCATTACCTGGAAGCCGAGGGGTACCGGGTGTCGCTGGCGGACGATGGTCGCGACGCGCTGCGCGCCGTGGCCCTGAGCCGACCCGACCTTGTCTTGCTGGACGTGATGATGCCGCACATGGATGGTTTTGAGGTGTGTCGCGAGCTCAAGGCACGTCCCGACAGCGCGTTGTTGCCAGTGGTGCTGGTGACCGCGCTGGAGGCCAGCGACGACCGTATTGCCGGGATCGAGGCGGGCGCCGACGAATTTCTTTCCAAGCCGGTCAATCCGCACGAGTTGCTGGCCCGGGTGCGCTCCCTGCTTCGGCTCCACTCTACCCGTCTGGAGCTGGAAGAGGCGCGGCTGGCTGTGGAACGCGCGCGCGGCGAACAGTTGCGCCGTACTTTCGAGCGTTACGTTTCGCCCAAGCTGGTGGAGACCATTCTGACGCAGCCGGAGCGTAGCGAGGATCTGCTGGTCAATCGCAACAAGCGCCTGGAAGCGACGGTGTTGTTCGCCGATATGCGAGGGTTTACCCGTCTTTCTGAACAGAATTCGCCGGAAGTGGTGGTCGGCCTGCTCAATGAATATTTCAGCTGTCTGACTGAAGTCGCCTTTCGTCATGATGGCACGGTCTTCAATATGGCCGGTGATGCCCTTTTGGTGGGCTTTGGTGTCCCGTTGCCCCAGCCGGACAGTGTATCGCGAGCCTTGCTGACCGCCGGCGAAATGCAGGCCGCCTTCGATCGTCTGGTCCAGCGCTGGCGTAAGCGTTACGGCGTGGACGCCGGGCTCGGCATAGGCATCAATCATGGCGACGTGATTGCCGGCAATATTGGCTCACCCAGTTATATGAACTACACGGTGATCGGCGATGCCGTCAATCAGGCATCGCGTCTGACCGGGCTTGCTGCCGCCGGTGACGTGCTGGCCCTGGCAGCAGTGCGTGAGCGTGCCGATCTCGATCAGTGGGGCTTCACCGAACACACGCTGCGCCCGCCGCGCGGGCCGGTGCGGCAAGTGGGTCAGGCGGTGTTTCGTGTGGAATACCCGCCAGCGGCAGGGCAGGTCGAAGGCTGAATTCTGCGGCGGCGGAATGTCGGCAGCCGCAGTGCAGGCAGGCTCAGGCCGCGCTGGCGAGTGTCTTGCGCAGCGTGGCGACGGCCTGATTCTCAATCTGGCGCACGCGCTCGGCGGAAACCGAATAGCGTTCGGCCAGTTCCCGGAGCGTGGCGCGCGGCTCGCTGATCCAGCGCTCCAAAAGGATTTCCCGGCTGCGCTCATCCAGTTCGGCCAGCGCGGCATGCAGTTGCTGCTTGCTGAAGTCCGCCCAGTCGGCATTTTCGAGCTGTTCCGCCGGGTCCGCGTTACTGGCGCTCAGGTACTGCTCCGGGGCCCAGTTGTTGTCGCCGTCGTCGTCCTGTTCCATGTCAAAAGCATAGTCATGGCCACTGAGCCGGGATTCCATTTCGCGTACCGTACTTGCCGGCACGCCCAGGTCCTTCGCTACTGTGTTGACCTCTTCATCATTGAACCAGCCCAGCCGTTTGCGCGAACCACGCAGGCGGAAAAACAGCTTGCGCTGCGCCTTGGTCGTGGCGACCTTGACGATACGCCAGTTGCGCAGGATAAATTCGTGAATCTCCGCCTTGATCCAGTGCACCGCGAAGGAGACCAGGCGTACGCTCATTTCCGGATCAAAGCGCTTGACTGCCTTCATCAGGCCTATGTTGCCTTCCTGAACGAGATCGGCGAGCGCCAGTCCGTAGCCACGATAACCGCGGGCGATGTGTACCACAAAGCGCAGATTGGACAATACCAGCTGCTGAGCCGCGCTCACGTCCTGTTCATCACGCCAGCGTCGGGCCAGACCCCGCTCTTCCTCGGCGCTGAGTACCGGAATACCGGAAATACGCGCCATGTACGCGTCCAGGCTGCCGGTAGGCGCCGGAAGGGTGTTCATCGCACTGTCTGGAATGGCCAGGTTGCTCATCGGCATTACCTCTGATCTCAATCACTTTACACGGCCTATTTTAGCACTCGCTGCATTAGAGTGCTAATGCTCCGACAGGTTCCGCTGGCTGGTTGCCGGGGAACCTCTTGTTAATGTGTCGCACAGGCCTTACGGGAAATCGTGCTCACAGGTACGCCGGGGAAAATCAAAAGCGGACCATGAAGTACATGAAGAGCATCAAGGGGTGGGTCCGGGAAAAGGCTGGCGTGGCTGGGGCGGATGCCCGGTTCGCTGACCGGGGAGCTGATAGCTACGACAGATCACTGATTAGCCGCGAAATTCACGCGATATGTGCGCGAGATAAGGTCTTTTACCGCTGCATCGGCGCGGGCGTCCGGCCGGTTGGTTTTTTGCAACAGCCCATCCCCCACCTTCACCAGATCGAAGAGCTGATCATGAAGGGGTAATACGGTTTCCGGTTTCTTTTCACCTTTCACTTTTCTCCATCCACCATCCACCCCTGACCCTTGCAATTCCCGGCGCCTGGCGCCAGGCTCCGCTAGCGCGGTTCGATGGCATACAGGTGGCGTCCCACGGCCAGCCAGGAGCCGGCCCAGCCCAGTGCCATGGCGGAACCGGCCATGCCCAGGCCGGTGAGCAGCGGCAGGCCCTGCAACCGGTAATCGCTTTCATACAGCGCGGCCAGATCGTAGACCGGGCCACTGAGCAGACCGACGCCGCCCGCCACCAGTATCCAGCCGAGCATACCGGCAAGCAGCCCGTACCACAGGCCGCTATACAGGAATGGCCGCCGTATAAAGGCGTCGGTTGCACCGACCAGTTTCATCACTTCGATTTCATGACGCTGGTTAAGAATATCCAGGCGGATGGTGTTGCCGATAATCACGATGACCGCCAGCGCCAGAAAAATGGCAATGGCCGTAATCGTGCGCTGGCCTATATCCAGCAGCGCAAAAAACCGTTCCAGCCATTCCTGGTCCAGTTGCACGCCGGCCACTCCGTCCATGTTGCCCAGCTCGCGGGCTATTGCACCCACTGCATCGCTGCCGGTGGCGGCCGGCTGCACGACGATCAGCGCCGGCAGCGGGTTGTGATCAAGCATGTCCACCGCATCGCCGTACCCTGACCAGCGTCGGAATTCGTCCAGTGCCTGCTCGCGTGTGATGATTTCCACCGCCCGGATGTCGCTGCGGTCCTCCAGTTTCCGACCCAGCGACCGCGCGCTCTCGTCGCTGACCGCTGTATCCATGAATACCGATAGCTGCACGGCACTGTCCCAGCCGTGCGCCACCGTGCGGGCATTCTGCACCAGCACCGACAGAGAGGCCGGCATGGCCAGCGCGATGCCGATCACGCTGATGGTCAGCAGGCTGCCCAGCCGCCCGCGGTAAATTCGCCCCAGCGAGAAAGCGGCGGCCTGTATGTGGTGGGTCAGCCAGCCCAGGCCGAGTCCGCCCAGCCGTGACGGACTGAAAGCAGCCTTCTCGCGGCGTCGGGCACCGCGGCGACCGGCGCGCAGCGGTGCTTCGGCGTGCCCGCTGTCCGGTCGACTCACGCGCGATGCGCCCTGCCTACGCCTGACCATCGTGGCCTCCTTCACCATCGGGTACCACATGACCATCACGCAGGGTGATGATCCGTTTCCCCATGGGGCGGATCAGGTTCAGATCATGGCTGGCTACCAGTACCGTGGTGCCCACCTGGTTGAAGCGCAGGAACAGTTCCATGATCTCTTTTGACAGTCGCGGGTCCAGATTGCCGGTGGGCTCATCGGCGAGCAGGATGGGCGGCTTGTTGACCACCGCCCGCGCGATGCCTACGCGCTGCTGTTGCCCCCCGGATAGCATGGGCGGGTAGGCGCGTTCCTTGTCCAGCAGTCCCACCTGATCCAGCGCCGCCCGCACCCGGCGACCGGTTTCCAGCGGACCGACCCCGGCGATGACCAGTGGCAGCGCTACATTGTCGAATACCGTGCGTTGCTCGAGCAGGCGGTGATCCTGAAAGATCAGGCCGACCCCGCGCCGGTAGTAGGGGATACCCCGGCGCCCGATCCTGGCCAGATTCTGGCCGTCGATGAGTACTTCGCCGCGCGTACTGCGCTCCAGTAGTCCGATCAAACGCAGCAGCGTGCTCTTGCCGGCACCCGAGTGTCCGGTCAGGAACGCCATTTCGCCACGGCGCAACTGAAAGCTGAGGTTGCTCAGCGCATCCACGCCGTCATAGCGTTTGGTGACGCTGACAAAGCGCACCATGGGTGTTTCGCGGGCCACGCCGGAGGTCGGGGCAATGCTGCTCACGGTTGCGCGCCTCCAGCCTCGTGGTCGAGCAGGGCAGCGACGAACTCGCGGGCGACAAAGGGTCGCAGGTCTTCAGGCTGTTCGCCGACACCGAGAAAGCGCAGGGGAATGCCCAGCTGATCAGCAATGGTGAAGACAATCCCGCCGCGCGCGGTGCCGTCGAGCTTGGTCAGGGTGATGCCCGTGACGCCGATGGCTTCGTTGAATTCGCGCGCCTGCGCCAGGGCGTTCTGGCCTATGCCGGCATCCAGCACCAGCATCACCTCGTGCGGTGCAGCGGGGTCCACGCGTGCCAGCACGCGGCGAATCTTGCGCAACTCTTCCATCAGGTTGGTCTGGGTGTGCAGACGCCCTGCCGTATCCGCGATCAAGACGTCAATCTGGCGCGCCCTGGCTGCCTCGCAGGCGTCGTAGATGACCGAGGCGCTGTCGGCGCCGGTATGCTGGGCGATCACCGGTACATTGTGGCGCTGGCCCCAGACCTGCAGTTGTTCCACCGCTGCAGCGCGGAAGGTATCACCGGCGGCGAGCATCACGCTGTGGCCCTGGTCCTGCAGCCGCCGACAAAGCTTGGCGATGGTTGTGGTCTTGCCGCTGCCGTTAATGCCGGCAACCAGGATCACGAACGGCGTGTTCTGCGCCGGAATTTCCAGAGGCACCTCACAGGGCGTCAGTACTTCCTCCATGGCGGCGGCCATCGCTGACAGGGCACCCTGGGCGTCCCCCGTGCCGCGGCCCAGGTGGGCCTGCATGCTCTGGATCAGCCGCTGGGTGGTCTCCACGCCCACATCGGCCATCAGCAGGTGATCCTCGAGCATCTCGATGAGCTCAGGATCCAGTGTTGTCTGTCGTCCCAGCACCCGGCCGAGGCCACCGGACAGATTTTCGCGCGTGCGCCCGAGCCCCTGGCGCAGTCGATCAAGCAAGCCTGTAGGCGCGGTTGTGGAAGCTTTGTCTTGCATGGTGTTGTCCCAAAGCATCGCGGCCGGCGGCCGAGTGTAGATGGCGATGCTATGCTAACACCGGCGTTGTGATTAGTAATTCCCGGAGTGGTTGTATGGGGCCCCGTGCGCGTGCGGCGAACAGCTTTCGCATTATCGGTGGCGAGTGGCGCGGACGCCGCTTGCAGTTTGCACCGGTGCCCGGCCTGCGGCCCACGCCCGACCGCGTGCGCGAAACCCTGTTCAACTGGTTGCAGCCGGTGATTCACGGTGC
>SLLK01000375.1 GCA_007134115.1 Gammaproteobacteria bacterium
ACAACCTGATGCACCAGTGGGTAGCGGGCGAAGCGACGGTAGCGGGCCATCTCCGGATGCCCCCAGGCCTCCCGGGCAAAGGCTTCGTGCACCGCCGGCCAGCGCGCGCTGGTATGCCACTGTGCCGCATCCGGCGGCTGGTAGTGGGCCGCCAGACGCCGCCACCCGCCGGCATCATCGGCCACCGGCGCGGCCGCTTCATCGCGGCGCAGATCCACCCGCGCATGGTGATAACTGTCCCCGGTATCGACCACCAGCAACCAGCGCCAGGGTGACACAGGCTGCGGATAGACGCGCACCGATTTTGCATCCAGGCCCGCAGTGCGAACCTGGTTTTCGGCCACGTCATGGGCACGTGACAACTGCCAGGCCTGGAAGGAAATCAGCGCCACACAGGCCGACAGAGCCGCACCTGCCCACAACCGCGGCCGTCTGGCCCATAGCCCGACGACGCCAATCAGCAACAGGCCACTCAGCCAGGGATCAATGATGAATGTGGTGCCCCAGGCATACGAGGACCAGTTCACCGGAGCCAGAATCATGGTGCCATAGGAGGTGATCATGTCACCGGCGATGTGTATCCCCACCCCCAGCGCACAGACCGCGGTATACGCCCGCCAGTGCGCAGGACAACGCGTCACCAGCGCACACAGCCAGCCGAGCAACAGGGCCCACAACGGCAGCATGATCAGTGAATGGGTCAATCCCCGGTGTTGCGACAGATACAACAACGGATCGATAAAGGTGAGAACAAAATCGATATCCGGAAAGGCAGCGGCGAGCGTACCGGCCAGCGTCCAGCGCCGCGCATCGGGCCGGCGCCCGCCGCTGGCGGCCGGGGCTACCAGACGCGCGGCCACGGCGCCGCTCAGCGCATGCGTGAGGGTGTCCATCCGCGCCTAGCCGCCGTCGTTTCGGCGCGATGACGAATGCGCTGGCTCAGGCGCCCGATCGTCAATGTGACCGACCAGCCCCTCCACTGATTGGGCCCGCTTCAGCAAACGACCCAACAGGCGGCGGGTGTCTTGTGCCCCCGATGAATCATCACGCATCCAGTGCACAAACGTGGTGAGATAGATCGCGGTCAGTATCGATTCCTCGACGGCCCGACGCATAAAGGTGGCGCGCCTGCCGGCGGCCTCACGCACCCACTGCACCGTGCGACTGACGCGCAGCAGCGCGGGAATCTGCACATGCAGATGGCCGGGTTCGAGTTTGTTGAGGATCATCTGCCGGACCACGCTGCGCCAGGGCGCGAGCGTATCCAGCCATACCATGATCGCCCGGTGCACCCGTTCACGTGAGGGCAACGCCTTGAATTCAGCGCTCGCCGCCACCTCCAGCATGGCGCGATCAGCGCGATCAAAAAAGGCCTCGACCAACGCTTCCTTTTCGCGAAAGTGCTGGCGAATATCCTCCAGCGAAAGCCCGGTCGCGGCGGCGACATCGACCAGCCGCACCGCCTCCCAGCCATCGACGGCGGCCAGTTCCAGTGCCGCATCGACAATGCGCTCAGGTATGTGGCGATCAGGCTTCATCAAGGCGCAGCATAGCCACCAGGGACACGCATCGGCAACTGACCTGGATCAATGTCACTGGCAACATAAGCACGCATGATATTAAATGGAGACGCGCGCCGCTCGTCCGGGTCGCCGGAGCAGGCGTGACCAAACCCTGATTGAATATCCAGGAGAGCGTTAATGTACAAGAAAATACTGATGGCGTACGACGGTTCGGAGGAAGGACGCCGGGTGATCGAGGAAGGCGGTCGCATGGCCGACATGTGCGGAGCCCGGGTGATGCTTCTGGCAGTGATCTCGGTGCCAGCGGGCAAGGTGCTCTCGGACGCCGCACGTGAAAAGGCGCGCGGTATCGTCGAAACCGGGGTGAAAATGCTGCAGGATGCCGGGCTCGAGGCCAGCGGTGACGTGACCGTGGGCGAACCGGTGGAACGCATCATCGAGACGGCGCGCGAGAAACACAGCGACCTGATCATCGTGGGTCACCGCAAGCTCGGACCACTGGCACGCTGGTGGCGCGGTTCAGTCGGCGGCAGTCTGGTCGTTGATGCGCCGTGCAGCGTGCTGGTGGCCGTACAACCGGACTGAAAGCGCGGCTCCACCTCGCCGGGCACCCGCACAACACTGAACAGCAAGGGTTCGTACACTATGAGCAATATCAAAAATATACTGACCGCCACCGATCTCAGCGATCGCACCGACGGGGCGGTGCACCGGGCCGCCATGCTGGCCGCCGAACACAACGCCACACTGCAACTGCTTCACGTGGTGCGCGAGATGCCGCTGAGCATGGCGCGGCGGCTGCTTGCCGAAGTGCCGGGCGATTTCGATGAAAATCTCATCGAACCGGTACGCAAGCAAGTCGAGGAAATCGCGGTCACCTTACGCAGTGAGTACGGTGCGACGGTGGAGCCCACCGTCAGCCGCGGGCGTCCGAGCCGCTGTATTCTGGAACAGGCGGAGAAAACCGGCAGCGACCTGATCGTGATCGGGCCCCACCGCCAGAATATCGCACGCAACGTGATCATGGGTACCACGGCTCAGAATCTGGTACGCACCGCGGAATGCGCAGTGCTGATTGTCAAGAACGAACCGGCGGATGAATATAACCGGGTGCTGGTGCCGGTGGACTTCTCCGACCATGCCCGCCAGGCCGTGCTGGAAGCCATTCGCATGGCCCCGGGGGCCACGATTTACGTGGAGAACATTTTCGAGGTGCCTTACGAACATTACGCGCTATACGGCAGTGTTGCCGACGACGCCATGCAGTCCTTCCGCAGCGCGGCAGAAAAACAGGCGCGCAGCGACATGGATGCCTTCATGGCGGACCTCAAGGACGACATCAGGGGAGCCAGCGTGGAAGCGGCCGTGCATCCGGGCTACGCGCCGGTAGACATCGACCGGCGCGCCGAAACACTGGGCGCGGAACTCATTGTGATGGGCGCTTTCGGCCAATCGGAAATCAGTTACGCGTTGCTGGGCAGCGTAACCGTCAGCGTGATGCTGCACACCCGACGGGACCTGCTGGCCATCAGGACCTGAGCCTGCCGCCACTGCGGGGTAAACAGGCGCTCGTCGGCAAGGCTGCATCGGTGCGGACCAGGTCATGGCAGCAACGTCATGACGCGTATGAGGGGGGGGGGCAGATGATGAAGGCGCTTGCGCGCAACTGGCTGGTCACAATGGCAGCCCTGATACTGGTCACAAGCGGTTGCTCCAGGGGACCCGACTCGCCCGAGGCCGCCGTAGCGCAGGCCCAGCAGGAAATCACCAGGGGCCAGCAAGCGGCGGAGCGCAACTATGTACGAGCGCACCGCCATTACCGGCAGGCCGACAAGGCACTGGATGCCCTGTTCGGCACGTGGCCCGACAGCGCGCAGACCGCGTCTGTCACCTCGGGCGACACGACTTTTGGCGAACTCACGGCGCACGCGTTCCGCCGGCACACTCTGCCGGCAACAGCGCGGCTGGCGAAGCTGGAGAAAGACCGCGACCTGTTCGCCGTGGCTGAAGCCCTGATAGAAAACATAGAAACGGCCAGTCTGCGTCGCCAGACACGCAGTGAGCTCGGCCACTGGCTGCGCTTCGCCGGCATGCCGGAACGTGCAGCCAGAATGATGCGCGGGGCGGGCGAAGCGCAGGCCGAGGCAGCACTGATCGAGCGCGCCGCCGGCGTGGCGGAAGAGCAGAACGTCGAGGCCGCACTGGCGCTGATTGACAGCCACGGCGATCAGAACGCGCGCACGGCAATGTTGCTGTCCATCGCCAACACGCTGGCAGCGGACGGCAAACACCAGCAAGCCGTGGAGATCATTGATGCCGCCCGTATCGGCATGACGGCGGACGAGCAAATGGCCTTCTCGGGGGCCGTGGCCATCAGTTACGGCCTCGCCCGCGACTACGACAAGGCACTTCAGCAGGCCGAAAACACCATGCACTTCATGCATCGGGCCGATGCCATGCTTGAGTTGTCGCTGATGTTGTCAGCCGACGCCGATAACGCCCGGGCCCTGCACGCTGCGGAGCAGGCCTATCTGGCCACGCGCCTGATTGAAGTCGAACAGACCCGGGCGGGGTACCTGGCGACCGCCGCCAGGGCCGCGCTGGAGGCCGGCGACGCCGAACGATCGGCGGACATTTTCCAGGAAAGCAGCGCGGTCGCCGACGGCATTGTTTCGTCACGCATCCAGACCGAGAGCCGCGGCAGCATCGCGCTTGAGATGGCCAGCGCCGGTGAACTGGAGCAGGCACAGGAAATGCTCGATCTTGCCGAACGCGATGGGCTGTCGGCCGGCGCCCAGCCACAGCATCTGGTGCGCGAGCTGCGCGCATATGAAGTCTACGCGCGCCTCGGCGAGTACACGCAGGCGCTGGAACAGTTGGCCCGCATCAACAGCCTCGCCGTGATGATCGACGCCATCCCCGCTGTTGCCGCCGCCTACGCCAGGGCCGGCGAACAACCCACCCGCAAACAGATGCATGCGCTGCTGCAACACGTGGCGCACTGGATCGGGCCGCCCCTGGAAGCGCCAGGCTCGCTCGCCCCCGCAGCGGACAGTTGAACTGCCCGCCAACAACCTGAGATTATCCACTGAGCGGGCAACGCTCGCCTGCCGGCGTCTGGCCTGCAGCGCCCGGCGGGCGGCAACGGTGCCCCCCGATCTCCTTCAGCATACGGCGGACACATGACCACAATGCGCACGGCAGTCATCGGCGTCGGCTACCTGGGCCGCTTTCATGCCCACAAGTACGCCGATCTGCCAGGCGCCGAGCTGGTCGCCGTGGTCGATACCGATACACACACCCGCGACAGCGTGGCCGCCGAACTCGGTGTGACCGGTTTCAGCGACTACCGCGAGCTGGCCGGCAAGGTGGATGCGGTCAGCGTCGCCGTACCCACCACCGCACACTATGAAGTGGCCCGTTTCATGCTCGAACACGGCATTCACGTGTTGGTGGAAAAACCCATCACGGCCAGCGTAGCGCAGGCGCAGGCGTTGATTGACCTCGCGCAACGTAAGCAATGCTGCCTGCAAGTAGGACACCTGGAACGTTTCAACGCCGCCTACCGCGAGCTTGAGCAAATCGTGCAACAGCCCATGTTCATCGAATCCAACCGGGTGGCGCCGTTCAAGCCCCGGGGTACGGATGTCAGCGTGGTACTGGATTTGATGATCCATGACATCGACATTATTCAGTGCCTGCTCAAATCGCCGCTGCAGCATCTGGACGCCAGCGGCGTGTCCGTATTGAGCGACGAAATCGATATCGCCAACGCCCGTCTGCACTTCGCCGACGGTTGTGTAGCCAACGTCACCGCCAGCCGGGTGAGCTTCAAGACCGAACGGCGGATGCGCTTTTTCCAGCGCGACACCTACGTCTCGGTGGATTTTCACGAACGCAGCCTGGCGCTGCATCGCAAGGGTTCCAGGGAGATGTCCCCCGGCATTCCGGAAATCATCAGCAATCACATGATTCTGGAACAGGATGACCCGCTGCGTGAGGAAATCAGCGCGTTCGTAGACTGTGTGCGCCACCGGCAGCCACCGCTGGTCACCGGCGAGCATGGGCGTGATGCCCTGGCCACTGCCATGCGTATAGGGGACATGCTGGATGCCGCTGCCGTGCCACGGAACGGCAGCAGCACCCGCCCGGGCGCGGGCAAACGCTGATCTATTCGTCACGTCTC
>SLLK01000047.1 GCA_007134115.1 Gammaproteobacteria bacterium
CGAAATAGAGGGCGAGATGGGCGATTCGCACGTGGGCCTGCAGGCCCGCCTGATGTCCCAGGCGCTGCGCAAGCTGACCGCCAATATCAAGCGCTCGAATTGCATGGTGATCTTCATCAACCAGATTCGCATGAAGATCGGTGTGATGTTCGGTAGCCCGGAAACCACCACCGGTGGTAACGCACTGAAATTCTATTCCTCGGTGCGCCTGGACATCCGTCGCATCGGTTCCATCAAGCGCGGTGATGAAGTGGTGGGGAACGAGACCCGCGTCAAGGTGGTCAAGAACAAGATGGCGCCGCCTTTCAAGCAGGCCGAATTCGAAATCCTGTATGGCGAGGGTATTTCGCGCGAAGGTGAAATCATCGAGTTGGCGGTGCGCGAGGGGCTGATCGAGAAATCGGGTTCCTGGTATAGCTACAATGGTGATCGCATCGGGCAGGGCAAGGAAAATGCGCGCCAGTTCCTCAAGGATAACACCGAAATTTGTGACGGCCTGGATAAGGAATTGCGCAGTCGCCTGCTGGTGGTGAAACAGCCCGCAGCCGATGCCGGAGATGTGGTGCAGGCCGCGGATGATGCCGGCGAGCAGTGATGCCGATGATGAGGTGACCGCGATCCGGCAGACGGCCGGGCGGTTGCTGGCCCGGCGCGAATACGCGGTGCGCGAATTGCATCAGCGGCTGCTGGGCAGGGACTTCGACGCTGCGCAGGTAGCGCAGGTGATCGCTGAGTTGCAACGGGAGAACCTGCTCAGTGATGAACGTTTTGCCGAGTCTTTTGTGCATGCCCGCGTGGCGCGCGGCGATGGCCCGTTGAAGCTGCGCGCGGCGCTTTATGAGCGGGGCGTGGATGACACACTGGTCGCCCGCTTCGTGCCCGATGACTACGCCAGCTGGGCGGAGCGCATGGAAGCAGTACGTGCGCGCCGTTTTGGTGCTCGCCGGCCGCAGGCGTACCGCGAGTGGGCGCGTCAGGCGCGTTTTTTACAGCAGCGTGGCTTCTCTGCCGAGCATATTCGCCGGCTGCTGCGCGAGGATGAAATGGATCAGTCCGGGATCGGTGACGCATGAGCAGTAGTGCCGACATTCGCCAGAGCTTTCTGGATTTTTTCCGCGAGCGCGGCCACGAGGTGGTGCCGAGCAGCTCGCTGGTGCCCGGTAATGACCCCACCCTGCTGTTCACCAACGCGGGTATGGTGCCTTTTAAGGAAGTCTTTCTTGGTGCCGAAAAGCGCCCCTACCAGAGGGCGGTGAGCAGTCAGCGTTGTGTGCGTGCCGGCGGCAAGCACAATGACCTGGAGAATGTCGGCTATACCGCCCGGCACCATACCTTCTTTGAAATGCTCGGCAACTTCAGCTTCGGCGACTACTTCAAGCGCGAGGCCATCCACTACGCGTGGGAATATCTGACTGACGTGCTCGGGCTGCCGCCGGAAAAGCTCTGGATCACCGTGCATGACCAGGATCAGGAGGCCGCAGACATCTGGCTCAACGAGATCGGTGTCAGCGAGCAGCGTTTCAGCCGTATTGGCGACAAGGACAACTTCTGGGCCATGGGAGAAACCGGCCCGTGCGGACCATGTTCGGAAATCTTCTATGACCATGGCGAGCATGTGCCCGGCGGGCCGCCGGGCACGCCCGAAGAAGACGGCGATCGCTACGTGGAGATATGGAATCTGGTCTTCATGCAGTATCAGCGTACCGCCGCCGGCGCGCTTGATCCCTTGCCGCAGCCGTCGGTGGATACCGGCATGGGGCTGGAACGGGTGGCCGCGGTCATGCAGGGCGTGCACGACAACTATCGCATTGACCTGTTCCGTCATCTGATCGAGGCCACGGCGCAGCTCGCGGGTATGCAGCTGGAACCGGAAGGCGAAGCGCATACGTCGTTGAAGGTGATTGCCGACCACATCCGGGCCAGCGCGTTTCTGGTTGCCGACGGTGTGGTGCCGGCTAATGAAGGGCGCGGCTATGTGTTGCGCCGCATCATCCGGCGCGCCATCCGGCACGGGCACAAACTGGAAATGCGCGAGGCCTTTTTTCATCGCCTGGTGGCGCCACTGGTGACGGAGATGGGCGCGGCGTACCCGCTGCTCGCCGAAAAGCAGGCCACGGTGGAGAAGGTCCTGCGCCAGGAGGAAGAGCGTTTTGCCGAGACGCTGGATCAGGGCATGGTGCTGCTCGAACAGACCATAGCCGGTTTGCAGGGCAAGCGTATCCCCGGCGAACAGGTGTTTACGCTCTACGATACCTACGGCTTTCCGGTGGATCTGACAGCCGATGTCGCGCGCGAACGCGGACTCGATGTGGATATGGAAGGCTTCGAGACGGCGATGAATGAGCAGCGCCGCCGCGCGCGAGCCGCGAGCCGCTTTGACGACAGTTACCAGCGCCTGGATGTCAGCACGGTCACCGAGTTCAGCGGTTACGAGCGCGCCAGCGACAAGGCGCGGGTGACCGAGCTCTTCCGTGCGGGTGAGCCGGTGGAGGCGCTGGCTGTTGGTGAGGAAGGCGTGGTGTTGCTGGACCGCACGCCTTTTTACGGTGAATCGGGTGGCCAGGTCGGTGATACCGGCGTGATCAGCGGCCAGGGTTTCCGTTTCGAGGTCACGGATACCCGGAAACAGGCCGGCGGGAAGGCCCATGCGCATTTCGGCCGGCTGGTGGAAGGACAGTTGAAGGTGGGCGACAGTGCCCGACCGCATATAGACGAGGCCCGCCGTGACGCCATTCGACGCCATCATTCCGCCACCCACCTGATGAACGCCGCCCTGCATGAAGTGCTCGGTGATCACGTGGCGCAGAAGGGGTCTCTGGTCGCTCCGGATCGTCTGCGGTTCGATTTCTCGCACGCCGAACCGGTCAGCGCCGGGGAACTGCAACGTATCGAGGATCGGGTCAACGCGGAAATCCTCGCCAACCACGAGGCACAGACGCGCGTCATGCCCTATGACAAGGCCATCGCTGCCGGCGCCATGTCGCTGGCCGGGGAGAGTTACGGCGAACAGGTGCGGGTACTGAGTCTGGGTGAGCGTTCGATCGAGCTGTGCGGCGGCACGCATGTCAAGCGCACCGGGGATATAGGCTTTTTCGCTATTGTTGCCGAAAGTGGTGTGGCCGCCGGGGTGCGTCGCATCGAGGCGGTGACGGGCCAGGCAGCGCTGGCCTGGGTGCGTCAGCAACGCGGACTGGTAGAAGGTCTGGCGCAACGCCTGCGCTGTGCTCCCGAGGCGCTGGACGAGCGCGTGGAGCAGTTGCTGGAGCGTACTCGCAAACTGGAAAAGGAAGCCGCCACACTCAAGAGTCAGCTGGCATCGGGCAAAGGACGTGATTTGGCCGCCGAGGCTCAGGAGATCGGCGGTGTGCAGGTTATTGCCGCGCGGCTGGACGGCGCCGATGCGGCGACCCTGCGCAACGCCGTGGATCAGCTCAAGAACAAGCTGGGCACAGCCGTCGTGTTGCTGGCCGGAGTCGATGGCGACAAGGTGCGCATGGTGGCCGGAGTGAGCAAGGACACCACGGGGCGCATTGCCGCCGGCGACCTGGTCAATACGGTGGCACAGAAGGTGGGCGGTCGTGGCGGTGGCCGGCCCGATCTGGCGCAGGCCGGCGGCGATCAGCCCCAGGCGCTGGATGCTGCACTGGCGGCGGTGCCCGGCTGGATTGCCGAGCGGCTGGGCTGAGCCGCACTGGATTGCCGAGCGGCCGGGGTAAGCCGCTCGACGGTAGCGGTGGCGTCCGCGCCGCGCGTTTCGCCGGTGCCCCGCGGCTGCTATAATCGCTGCCCTTTGCGGGACGGTGGTCGCTTCCCGGCTCCCGCTTTCCCCCATGGCCCGTGCTCACGGGCGCACCCGCTGCGGGGATGATCTACCCGGCGGGGTGAAACTCCAACAGGCCGGACAAGGAAACGATGGCACTCATAGTTCAGAAATACGGCGGCACTTCGGTGGGCACGGTCGAGCGTATCGGCCGGGTTGCCGACAAGATTGCCGCGCAGCGCAAGAAGGGCGATGACCTGGTGGTGGTGGTCTCCGCCATGAGCGGCGAAACCGACCGCCTCACCGAAATGGCCGGCCAGATTCACGATCACCCGCCGGCGGCGGATGTTGATGTGCTGCTTTCCACGGGCGAACAGGTGACCATTGCGCTGCTGTCCATGGCGCTGGCCAAACGCGAATGCCCGGCACGCTGTTACACTGGTTCGCAGGTGCCCATCCGCACTGACAATGCCTACAGCAAGGCGCGTATCCGGGAGATCGGCCCCGAGCGCATGCGTGCGGATCTGGACGAAGGCCGGGTGGTCGTGGTGGCCGGCTTCCAGGGTGTGGATGAAGACGGTCGGATTACCACGCTGGGGCGCGGCGGATCGGATACCACGGCGGTCGCGCTGGCGGCGGCGCTCAAGGCCGATGAATGCCAGATTTACACTGACGTGGACGGTGTGTACACCACTGATCCCCGTGTGGAGCCGCGGGCCAAGCGTCTGGAGAAGATCACCTTCGAAGAGATGCTTGAAATGGCCAGCCTGGGCTCCAAGGTTTTGCAGATTCGTGCCGTGGAGTTTGCCGGCAAGTACAATGTGCCCCTGCGTGTGTTGTCCACCTTCGAGGATGGCCCCGGCACACTGATCAGTTACGAGGACGATAACGTGGAAGAAGCAGTCATATCGGGTATCGCCTTCAACAAGGACGAGGCCCAGATCACCGTCGCCGGCATTCCGGACAAGCCCGGCGTGGCCTACCGGATTCTGGGGCCCATTGCCGATGCCAACATCGAAGTGGATGTGATCGTGCAGAACGTATCCAAGGACGGCAGTACAGACCTGACCTTTACCGTACATCACCGCGATTACGACACGGCGCTGGAACTTGCGCGCAAAAGCGCTGCCGAACTGGAAGCGCGAGAGGTTTCCGGCAACACCGACATCGTCAAGATTTCCATTGTCGGTGTGGGCATGCATTCGCATGCCGGCGTGGCCAGCCGCATGTTCGAAGCGCTGGCCAACGAAGGCATCAACATCCTCATGATCTCCACGTCCGAGATCAAGGTGTCGGTGGTGGTGCAGGCGCGGTACCTGGAGCTCGGCGTGCGCGCGTTGCACGACGCCTTTGAGCTGAACAAGGGCCCGGTCTCGCCGGAGGCGCCCGAGAATTGGTAAAGGCGCTACAGATTTTTGCGTTAGCTGTGACTGAGAGGAGCGGTCTGTAGACCGCGAGGAGAAGGAAATGCTGATTTTAACCAGGCGAGTGGGTGAAACAGTGATGGTGGGTGACGAAGTGACCATCACGGTATTGGGTGTCAAGGGCAATCAGGTGCGTATCGGTGTGAATGCACCCAAGGATGTCGCTGTGCATCGTGAAGAAATTTACGAGCGCATCAAGCGCGAACAGGAAGCCGAAGGGTAGTTGCGGTCCGCTGCGCTTTACGCGCGTTGGCGGGGCCGGTATCCTGTGCGCCGCTGCCATAGCAGCGAAATGATTACCGGAGAGATGGCCGAGTGGCTGAAGGCGCTCCCCTGCTAAGGGAGTAAGGGTTAACACCCTTCGAGGGTTCGAATCCCTCTCTCTCCGCCAGAATTGGAAAAGGGGAAGGGCGAGTAGCCCTTCCCCTTTTTCAATTCTCGATGTAGCCAGAGAGGGCTTCGAACCCTCGAAAAAGCCGCACACAAGCGCCCACAG
>SLLK01000063.1 GCA_007134115.1 Gammaproteobacteria bacterium
ACCACCAGCCGTAATGCCCGTCGTTTACCGGCTCCGGGTCGACCAGCAACAGCAACACGGCCACACCGGCCAGCAACAGGCCGCCGCCGATCAGTAACCGCCGGCGCAGCGCAGCGACGGCGGAGGCATCCTGTTCCGGATCAGCCTGCTGCATCACGGTGACAGGCTACTCAGCCGTCGTGGCGCTGGAAAACAAGGGTCGCGTTGGTGCCGCCGAAGCCGAAGCTGTTCGACATCACGGTATTCAGCGTCACCCCGTCACGCCGTTCGCGCACGATGGGCATGCCCTCGGCCGCCGGGTCCAGGTTCTCGATGTTGGCGGAAGCGGCAATGAAACCTTCCTCCATCATGATCAGACTGTAGATAGCCTCATGGACCCCCGCCGCGCCCAGTGCATGACCGGTCAGCGACTTGGTGGACGCCAGTGCCGGCACATTCTCACCGAACATTTCGCGCACCGCTTCCAGCTCACGGGTATCGCCCACCGGCGTGCTGGTGCCATGGGTGTTGAGGTAGTCCACCGGCTCATTGACGGTCTGCAGTGCCTGGCGCATGCAGCGCACCGCGCCCTCACCGGAGGGCTGCACCATGTCGTAGCCATCGGAGGTCGCGCCGTAACCCACCAGTTCCCCGTAAATGCGGGCGCCGCGCGCGCGGGCGTGCTCCAGTTCTTCGAGCACCACCATGCCGCCGCCGCCGGAAATGACAAAACCGTCGCGATTGACGTCATAGGTACGCGAGGCGGTCCCGGGCGAATCGTTGTACTTGGACGACAGCGCACCCATGCCGTCGAACAGCACGCTGAGCTCCCAGTGCACTTCCTCGCCGCCACCGGCAAACACAATATCCTGTTTACCAAGCTGTATGAGTTCGCCGCCGTGGCCAATGCAATGCGCGCTGGTGGCGCAGGCCGAGGCAATGGAATAGTTCACGCCGCGAATAGCGAAGGGCGTGGCCAGGCAGGCCGAGGTGGTACTCGACATGGCGCGCGGCACCATATACGGCCCCACGCGGCGCACGCCTTTCTCGCGCACAATGTCCGCCGCCAGCACCTGGTTCTGCGGCGAGCCGCCGCCGGTGCCGGTGACCAGACCGGTGCGTTCGCTGGAAACCATGTCCTTTTCCAGCCCCGCATCGTTAATGGCCTCCTCCATGGCGATGTAATTGAACGCCGCGGCGTCACCCATGAAGCGCAGTATCTTGCGATCAATCTGCTCGGCCGGATCGACGGGAATGGGCCCGTGGACATGCGAACGGAACCCCATTTCCGCGTACTTTTCACTGAACTTGATGCCGCTGGTGCCGGCCCGCAGCGAGGCCGCTACCGCTTCGCGGTTGGCGCCGATGCTGGAACAGATACCCATGCCGGTAATAACCACACGTCGCATTGTCGGGAACCCCTCGATGTCGTCAAAAATCAGTGGTGGACGTAAACAGGCCGACCTTGAGGTCATTACCCACATAGATCTGGCGGCCGTCGACTTCCATGGTGGCGTCCGCCACGCCCATCACCAGGCGCCGCATCACCAGTCTCTTCATGTGAACCTTGTAGGTGACAAGCTTCGCATCGGGCAATACCTGCCCGGTAAACTTGACCTCGCCGGCGCCCAGCGCCCGACCGCGACCCGGGCCGCCCTTCCAGCCCAGGAAAAAACCGACCAGCTGCCACATGGCATCCAGACCCAGACAGCCCGGCATCACCGGATCGCCCTTGAAGTGGCAGTCAAAAAACCACAGATCCGGCCGCACGTCGAGTTCGGCCTCCATGTAGCCCTTGCCGTGATCGCCACCATCCTCGTTGATGTGTGTGATGCGGTCGAACATCAGCATGGGCGGCACGGGCAGGCGCGCGTTGCCGGGACCGAATGTCTCGCCATGGCCGCAAGCGATCAGCTCATCGTAGCTGAAACTGGACTTCTTGCTCACTGGTTGATTCTCCATCTTCGAACCGGTGCAGCGGCCGCACGTGACCGGCCCGGAAAAGGCGCGCGAAGGAACTGGCGCATGTGTATCACGCCCGTGCAAAAACACCAATCACGGGCCGCGGTTGTCATCAGATTGCAATCCAATCAGCGCATTGTACACGCAGACAGTCACAGCGGCCCAGCCGCACCCTGGCAGGAGCACCACCATGAACATCACCATCGTCACGGATGCCTGGCACCCGCAGGTCAACGGGGTTGTTCATACCCTGACTCACACCGGCCGCGAACTGACGGCGCTGGGTCACGCTGTCAGCTACCTGGCGCCTGCCGGCTTTCCCAACATACCGTGCCCCACTTATCCGTCGATCCGGCTGGCCGTGCTGCCCGGCCGCAGCCTGGCGGCAAAACTCGCCGACCAGCGTCCGGATGCCATTCATATCGCCACCGAAGGGCCGCTGGGCATCGCCGCCCGGCGCTGGTGCCTGCGTCACGGGCTGCCGTTTACCACTTCCTGGCACACGCAGTTCCCCGAGTATCTGCGTCTGCGCGCGCCGGTACCCACCGCCTGGACCTACGCCTGGCTGCGCCGCTTCCACGCGCCTGCCGCCGCCACGCTGGTACCTACCGCAAGCATTCGTGACCAATTGGCGGCACGCGGCTTCGAACATCTGCAGGTGTGGTCGCGGGGCGTGGATACACAACTGTTCCGCCCGCGCGGCAAGGATGCGCTGGGCGATCTGCCACGCCCCATCAGCATGGTGATGGGGCGCGTGGCGGTGGAGAAAAATATTGAGGCCTTCCTTGAGCTGGACATCCCCGGCACCCGGGTGGTGGTGGGTGACGGCCCTGATCTGGAAAGGCTGCGGCTGCGTTACCCGGACGTGCTGTTCACCGGCCAGAAACGCGGCGACGAACTGGCCGCGCATGTGTCGGCGGCGGATGTATTCGTGTTCCCCAGCCGCACGGATACATTCGGCCTGGTGATGCTCGAAGCCATGGCCTGCGGTGTGCCGGTGGCCGCCTTTCCGGTGGCCGGTCCGCGCGACGTGGTGCTGGACGGCGTCACCGGCGCCCTGGATGAAGACCTCGGCGCGGCCGTGGAGCGGGCATTGCGCATCAACCCGCAGCATTGCATCGACTATGCCGCCCGCCATTCGTGGCAGGGCTGCGCCGAAGCCTTCCTGCGCCATGTCCAGCCGTTGCCCGCCGGGCGCCACGCCATACCGGCCTGAACGGGCCGCGCCGGGCCACGCCGATCTATTCCGGGTTGACGTCCGACTGACGCGCGAAATAATCGCGTGCCGCCGCCATCACCCGGGGCGCCAGCAGCAGCGTGGCAATCATGGTGGGAATGGCCATCAACCCGTACATGGCGGTAATCAGGTAGATCACCACTTCCAGCGATACCACCGCGCCGAGCACAACCAAAGCGGTGTAGAAGTATTTGTACCAGTGCTGATGCTCGGCACCGATGAGGAAGCCCAGGCATTTGGCGCCGTAATACCAGAAGGTGAACATGGTGCTCATGCTGAACACCACGACCAGCGCCGCCACCAGCCACGGGCCGGGAGCGCCCAGCGCATCGGCAAAGGCGCTGGCCGTGAGCGCCGCGCCGGCCACGCCCTCACCGGCCTGCCAGGCGCCGGTGGTGAGAATGACCAGGGCGGTGCAGGTGCACACCAGCAGGGTATCGATCACCGGACCCATCATCGCCACCAGACCCTCGCGCACCGGCTCACGGGTGCGCGCCGCGCCATGCGCCATGACCTCGGTACCTATACCCGCTTCATTGGAGAACGCCCCCTGGCGCACGCCCACGATCATTACCCCCAGCAGCCCGCCGATCGCCGCCTGGGTATAGTCGCCACGGAAGGCATCCGTAAAAATCAGTTGCAGGTAGCGCGGAATCTCCCCGGCGTTGATAACCAGAATGACCAGCGCGCACAGCAGGTAGACGATGACCATGGCCGGCACCACCACCGCCGTCACCCGGCCGATGCGCCAGATACCACCAAAAATCACGCTGGCCACTACGGCGGCCACCGTCACGCCGAGCAGAAAATTGAACACGCCGATCTGGTCTTCGCTGATCACCCCGGCCGGCATGAGAATGGCGTCGCGCAGCGCCTCGGCGAGCTGGTTGATCTGAAAGACGGGCAGCGTACCGAACAGACCGGCAACACAGAACAGACCGGCAAGCAGCAGCCACTTGCGGCCCAGCCCCTCGCGGATGATGTACATGGGGCCGCCCTGCAAACGACCTTCGCTGTCATAACCGCGATACATGATGGACAGGGTGCAGGTAAAAAACTTGGTCGCCACGCCCACCAGGGCAGTTACCCACATCCAGAACACAGCACCAGGGCCGCCCATGCTGATGGCCACCGCAACGCCGGCAATATTACCCAGCCCGAGAGTGCCGGAGAGGGCGGCGGACAGGGCCTGGAAATGCGAGATGTCGCCGGGATCGCTGCGACTGTCATAGCGACCGCGCAACAGCGCGACGGCGTGGCCGAAATGGCGGTAAGGCAGCGCGCGCGAGTAGATGAGAAAAAACAGCCCGCCACCCACGAGCAGCATGATCAACGGGGGGCCCCACAGGAAATCCGACACTGCGGCGAAGACACGCTCGAGTAGCGCCACCGGTTGCACCTCCATCGCCTGTGGGCGCTCGCCCCGGCATTCGTGCGCGGGCGCTCACACCGTTTGCCGGATTCTCTCCCGGCTATCCTGACCAGACGCGGCAGTCCGGGTCAACCGCGACCCCGACGACACAGGCTTTGCCAACGCGCATCCCGACCATATATAGTCTACGCTGCGGTTATGGCCGCTAAACCCGGCACTGGCCGGCATGTGGGACACGGAGCATAACAGGAAGCCCCCGATGAACAAGATTCCCGCCCTGGCGCTGGCAACACTCAGCGCATCCATAGCCATGCCCGCGATGGCAGTCAACGAATCACATTTTGCTTTCGGCTTTGTCACCCAGAGCCTGGAATACACCGAGGACGACGCCGACTCGGAAAGCAGCCTGCAGGGCCTGGAAATTCGCTTCTTTGATCGCCGCGGCCACTGGCATGGCGCTTTCGATCTGCGGTTTCTCACCGGCACCGGGGATTTTGAAGGCCTCAATCGGGATGGCGTTTTCGTCAGCGATGACACCAGCGAAGTGCTGTGGGAGACCGAATATCGTGTGGGTCATCACGCCACACCCTGGGCGGCGCCGTTCTTCGGCATCGGGTTTCGCCGCTGGGACCACGACATCGACGGTCCGGACGGGTACAAGCGCAAGGTGGAGTACATCTATTCGCCGGTAGGCGTGCAGTTCAACGGCCGTATGGGTCGCGACCTGGACTGGGGCATCTACGCCGCCTACAACTTCGTGTGGGACGGCAAGGTACGTTCCAATCTGACGCGCATCGGCCTGCCCGACGACGCCAGTAACAGCATCAATTCCGGTTACGGGCTGGATCTCAGCGCGGAGGTCTCCTACGAACTGCAGACCGGCGCCGTGGTTGGCATCCGCCCCTACTACCGCTTCTGGGAGATTGACAACACCAGCACCGACAGCGGCAGCGGCACCGCCGAACCGGACAACGAAAGCGAAGCGCTGGGCGTCAACGTATTCCTGCGCTTTTGATACCCGGATCCCAGTAGCCCAGCTGGCTGGGCGACAATCCCGCCCAGCCGGCAACCTGCTCGCGCAGCAGCGGATAGAAGACAAGGAAGTCTTCTTCCAGCGCGGGATACAGCCGGGTCAGCTCACCCGCCGCGCGGGCCAGCGGATTGGGTCTGCGCAGACGCCGTGACAGGCCATACAGCACCCGCTGCACCCCCGCCTGCTCACGACACGCACCCAGCACATCATGGCTGCCCATCCACAGCACGTAGCGTTGCATGCGTGCCGGCATGCGGTCGTGAAAGCCCGATAGCACACGCCCGGCGCGCGCCGTGTAGCTGGCCAGCGGCTCGGGACCGAAATCCGCCCAGTGGCGGGCCAGCAGATGATCGTAAAACACATCCACCAGAATGCCGCCGTAACGCCGGTAGGGCGCCTGCAAACGCTGCCAGCTGCGGCGCACCACGGGGTGACTGTCGGTAAAGGAATCAATATGGCGGTGCAGCCGGATACCGCGGCTCACTGCGTCATCGCCGGCCACCGCTTGCGGCCCGCGCACGAAGTCACCCATGAGATTCCCGAGCATGGCCTCGGGATCCGGCGGTGAAAGCAGAACGTGAGCCAGGTGATTCATATTGCCGTAGCGCCCCTTTCGTATATGCGACCGATATCCGACTGTCACGCATCCACGGGCACGCTGACAAGTGCCGGCGTCGAACGCGGTCGGGTCACACCGCCCGCGGCGGTGGGTGACCTCAGGGACGACTCAGTCGGGGATTGACCCGCACGCACCCTTGGGGAATAGTGGCCGGATAGAGCAATTATTCTAAACCAGGGGAGACAATCATGCCGGCAAGCGACAAACGCTGGGATTTGCTGATCCGCAACGCCATGGTATTCGACGGCAGCGGTGGGCCGGGGCTGCGCGAAGACGTGGCCGTGGCCGACGGACGTATCGCCGCACGTGACTCGCAACTGGACAGTGACGCCGCGCACGAGGTCATCGATGCCGAGGGGCAGTGGCTGATGCCCGGCCTGCTGGATATCCACACGCACTTTGATCTGGAAGTGGAAGTGGAACCGCACCTGCCCGAAGCGGTGCGCCACGGCACCACCACGGTGGTGATGGGCAACTGTAGCCTGGGGCTGGCCTTCGGCAAGCAGACCCAATCCGACAACCCGGAAGACAATCCGGTCATCAGCTGTTTCGCGCGCGTTGAAAACATGCCCAAGAAGATGCTCGCCCAGGCCATGCAGGGGCGCGTTCACTGGGACAACACCGGCGACTACATCAGCCATTTCGACGATCTGGCGCTGGGCCCCAATGTCACCGCACTGGTGCCGCACTCCATGCTGCGCATACAGGTCATGGGGCTGGAGCGCAGCATTCGCGGCAAGGCGTCGGCCGATGAAATCCGCAAGATGCAGGCATTGCTGCAGGCAGCGGTGGACCAGGGCTTTGTAGGCATGTCCACCGACGAATTGCCGCTGCACTACCTGGCCAATGATCCGCACCGCAATATACAGGTGCCCTCGCAGTTTGCTTCCTATGGCGAACAGAAGGCACTGGCCCGGGTACTGCGCGAACACGACCGCATCTGGCAGGCCACACCCAACCCGGACGACCGCCTCGGCACCTTCGGCACCATCTCGCTGACCAGTGGCCGCCTGCACGGCAAGCCGCTGCGCATGTCGTACCTCGCTGCGGTGCAACTGATCACCGACCCCAAGGCGCATCTGGACCTGTTCAAGATCTCCCGGCTAATGAACTCCCGCCTGATGAACGGCGACCTCAGCTTCCAGACGCTGGCGGCCCCCTTCATGATCTACACCGATGGCGTCAACAGCCCCATCATGGAAGACCCCGAACCCTTCCGTACGCTGATCGCGGTGGACGCCGACGACCGCGCCGGGCGCCGCAAATTGCTGGATGACCCGGCCTTTATCAAGCGCTTCCGCAAGGCCTGGTATCACGACAAGAAGGGCTTCAGCCCGGCGCGCATCAAGCGCAGCCTCACCGGACGGGCCGGCGGCACTTTCCGCCGCGACCTGGACGGCATGGAAATCATCAGCTGCCCGGTGCCGCAGTGGGCGGGCGGCACCGTGGACGATGCCTGGCAGCGGCTGCGCCGCTACCAGGCGGGCGACACCGGCGTGGTGCGTGGCGATGAGGAACAGGGTGTGTTCGAACGGGCGCCGGCGCGCTGCGACGAGGCCGATTTCGTGCTGCATCTGCTGCGCGAGTTCGACCTGGACCTGCGCTGGTCCGTGCTCACCGGCAACCCCGACGAAACCGAACTCAAGCGGCTGCTGTTCCATGAGCACACCGTACCGGGGTTCAATGACAGTGGCGCCCACCTGCGCAACATGGCCTTCTACGACGGCAACCTGCGCACCCTGAAGATTGCCCAGAAAGACTCCACGGCCCGTGTCGCCGAGGCGGTCAAGCGGCTGACGCGTGTGCCGGCCCGCCTGTTCGGCATCAACGCTGGCACCATGGAAGTCGGTGACCGCGCCGATCTCACCGTGGTCGACCCGGAAGCCTTGCGCCACTATGATCCCGAAGCCGGCCGCCGCATGCAGTGGCGCGACGCTTTTGGCATGGAACAGATGATCAATCGCTCGGACGGCGTCGTGCCGGCGGTCATCATCAACGGGCGGCTGGCGTGGGACGGTCGCGAATACACCCCGGCCTTCGGCCGTGAGCGCTTCGGCAGCTGGCTCGGTTATCATCGGCATGCGGCACACTGGAGCGCCTGAAGCGGCGGACCGCAACATTGGCCGAGAGACGTCCCGGACACGCGTATGACCAGACAAAGCCTGCTGATCAAACCGGCCATGGTGTTGCTCGTGCTCAGCCTGGCGTGGCCGCGGCTGGAGCGCTTCAGCCCGGGTAGACTGCCGGGCGACATTCTTGTCGAGCGCGAGCACTTTACGGTGTACGCACCGGTGACGTCGGCCCTGCTGGACTGGTTGTGGCGGCGATGAGCGCCCGCCATCTGGTCCTGGTGCGCCACGCCGAGGCGCAAGCGGCCGGCGCCAGCGGCGATCAACAAAGACCACTGAGCCGGCATGGCCGGACCCAGGCGGCCGGCCTGGCGCGGCAACTGGCACAGCGGCTGGGAGCGGGGCACATGCTGTGTTCCAGCGCCCGCCGGACGCGCGAGACGGCGGATATCGTGCAGCAACAAACCGGCTGGCCGGAACCCGTCATTGAAACAGGTATTTACGAGGCCGCACCGGCGACACTGCTGGCGCTGCTGCGCGAACAGCCCGACACGCTGCGTGAACTGGTGCTGATCGGGCATAACCCGGGTATGGAGGCCATTGCCGCGCATCTTGCGGGGCGTCCGGTGCTGCCCATGGGGACCGCCAGCGCGGCCCTGTTCGAGGTACACAACCGGTGGCGCGAACTGGGCCCCGAATGCAGCCGGCTGATTACGCTGGTACGGCCGTGAAAACGCGGGGTCACTGACAGCGCGAAGGGGGCTGCTATACTCCGCGCCAGTCATATTGAAATCGCGCCCATCCACACGGCGCCACAATCAGCCCGTCCCGCACTGTCCGGTCAGCCACTGCCCGGGTCGCGGGACCCGAGCCGGGAGTCATCATGAACTACGAAACCATACGCTACGAAGTCAAGGACGCCATCCTGACGTTGACCCTGCATCGTCCGGATCGCATGAACGCCTTCACTGCGACCATGATGCGCGAACTGATCGACGCCTTCGACCAGGCCGACGCTGATGACGAGGTCCGGGTGATTATCATGACCGGCGAGGGCAAGGCCTTCTGTGCCGGCGCGGACCTGGAAAAGGGCGGCGACACATTTAACCGCGAGAAGCGCGCCGATGAAGCGCTGGGCGACATCGACCGCGATGGTGGCGGCATGGTGTCGCTGCGTATTTACGAGAGCAAGAAACCGGTCATCGCCGCGTTCAATGGCGCTGCGGTAGGCGTGGGCGCCACCATGACCCTGCCCATGGATATCCGCATGGCTTCGACCAAAGCGCGCTTCGGCTTTGTCTTTGCGCGCCGCGGCATCACCATGGAAGCCTGCTCCAGCTGGTTCCTGCCCCGCCTGGTGGGTCTGCAACAGGCCGCCGAATGGGTGTATACCGGCCGCGTATTCGACGCCGAGGAAGCCTTGCGGGGCGGCCTGGTGCGCAGTCTGCATGAACCCGACGAGTTGCTCCCCGCAGCGCGCGAACTGGCGCGCGAGATTGCCGACAACACGTCGGCCATGTCGGTCACGCTCAACCGCCAGATGCTGTGGCGCATGACCGCCGCCGACCACCCCATGGAAGCGCACAAGGTGGATTCACGCGCCATCGGCTTCATGGGCCAGTCGGCCGATGCCGTCGAGGGCGTGACCTCCTTCCTGGAGAAGCGCCCGCCGCAGTTCAAGCTGCGCCCCGGCAAGGACATGCCGGATTTCTATCCGTGGTGGAAAGAACGCAAGTTCTCCTGAGGGTCCGCTATGAGTGCGCAAGAAGGACCCGCGATCGCCGCTGCGACGGACATGGCATGGGATTACCCGCACCCGCATTTGGTTGAGGTGGAGGCAGCGTCCGGGGACATCGACATCATGGGTCACACCAACAACGTGGTGTACCTGCGCTGGCTGGAGAAGGCGGCGTGGGCGCACACCAAAGCCCTGGGCGTGGACTGGGACGTGTACCGCCGCCTCAACAGGGCCATGGTGGCGCGGCGTCACGAGATGGACTACCTGGCGGCGTGTTACGCAGGCGACCGCATCCTGATCGGCACCTGGCTCAAGGAACCGGGCCGCCTGGGCATGCGCCGGCTGTATCAGCTGATCCGGGTGCAGGACGGGCGCACCGTCATGCGCGCCGCCACCGACTGGGTGTGCATCCGCATCGACAGTGGTCGACCCAGCCGCATGCCGCCCGAGTTCGTGGCGGCATATCAGGCAACCTGCTAGCCTCGCGGCTGGACCAGTGACAAGGGGACGCGCACCACGGGTAGGACTTCCCGACGACCTCGCCTATAATGCGCCCTCGGGAATATTCAGCCGCCGCCATCACGCTGGTGCGGTGAAGCAACGCAATGATCGGGGGTTACGGCCAGCCGCCAACAGTCGGCCTGGCCTGCCAAAATGACGGGGACATGTAATGAACACAATGCGTTTCACAGGCCTTGCAGCGCTGCTGCTGTGCGTCAGTCTGGGCGGGCCGGCAATGGCGGGCGACCCTGAGGCCGGCAAGGTCAAGGCGTCGACCTGTATGGGCTGCCACGGCATCCCGGGGCTGACCAACGTATATCCGACCTACCACGTGCCCAAACTGGGCGGGCAAAACGCCGAGTATCTGGTCGATGCCATGAAGGCCTATCGTGACGGACGGCGGCCGCATCTGACCATGCAGGCCAACATGTCCAATCTCAGTGAACAGGACATGCGTGACATCGCCGCATGGTTCGCAGGCGAGGAATAATCGATGGTTAGTGGAGAATGTGTCATGAGGAGTCTGATTGCCGCCGTCTTTGCTGCTGCCCTGGTGGTGGCGCCCGCGCAGGCGGCCGATCTCGCCGCCGGCGAAGAACTGGCCGGACAACAGTGCGCAGCCTGTCACGGACCGACCGGGGTCAGCCAGAATCCGGAATGGCCGACGCTGGCCGGACAGTATGCCGATTACATGGAGAAAACCCTGCGCCAGTACCGCAGCGGTGAACGCGAGAACGCCGTCATGCAGGGTATTGCCGCCGGCCTGAGCGACGAGGATATCCGCAATACCTCGGCATGGTATGCGCGCCAGGAAGGCCTCAAGGTCAAGCGGCACCCGAGGTGAACCAGCGATGATCATGCTCCTGGCCGCCCTGGTCCTGGTCGCCCTCCTGCTGGTGCTGGCGTTGCTCACCCGTACGCCGCTGGCACGCCGCTGGCGCAAGCGCGTACTGGAGCATGACCAGCGCTACCGCGACACCCTCAAGCCGACCCGGCCGTGGGACGATGACTACCGCCGCGAGTGGTAATCCGCGTTTCCCCGGCTGGAGCCCGGCGTGCTGAGGCCTGATTCGGCTGTGGTGGCCCGCCTTGCCGGTGCCTCCCGACGCACACTGAACCTCTGCGGCGCGGGCGTCTGTCTGGCCCTGATCCTTTTTGCCTGGTATCTGCAATACGGGCGCGGCCTGGAGCCCTGTCCGTTGTGCCTGCTGCAGCGCTGGGTTTTCTGGGCCCTGGGGGCGGCCTTCCTGCTCGCCGCCATCTGGCCCGCCGGCGGCCCCCTGCGCTTTATTCATGTCGGCCTGCTCACACTGCTCAGCGCGGCGGGCGCCGGTATCGCCGGTCGCCATCTGTGGCTGCAGGGCCTGCCCCCCGAGCAGGTACCGGCATGCGGTCCCGACCTGCTGTTCATGCTCGACACCTTCCCCCTGTTCGAGGCGCTGTCCATGACCCTCCAGGGCAGCGGCGACTGCGCGGTGATCGACTGGCGCTTTCTCGGCCTGAGCATCCCCGGCTGGGCACTGCTGTGGTTCATCGTGCTGGGCGTGGCCGGCGTCGCCATCAATCTGCGCACACGCCGGTGAGCCGTTTCCCGGATCATTTTTCTGCCGGCGCCGATGACTACGCGCGCTACCGGCCCCGCTATCCCGATGCACTGTTCAGTACGCTTGCCGGGCTGGCCCCTGCCCGCCATCTGGCCTGGGACTGTGCCACCGGCAACGGCCAGGCCGCAGCAGCCCTGGCCGAGCATTTCGAGCGCGTCATCGCCAGCGATGCCAGCGCCAGCCAGATCGCCCGCGGTCTGCGTCACGAGCGCGTGGATTACCTGGTCGCGCCCGCCGAAAAGCCGGGGCTGACCCGGCACAGCGTGGATCTGCTGACGGTCGCCCAGGCACTGCACTGGTTTGATCTGCCGGCCTTTTACGCTGCGGTACGCGACATCGTCAGGCCCGGCGGCCTGATCGCCGCGTGGACCTACGTATTGCTCGATATCACGCCGCAGATCAATACGGCCGTGCGCCACCTGCATCACGACGTGCTCGGTACATGGTGGCCGGCACAGCGACGCCATGTGGACAATGGCTACCGCGACCTGCCGTTTCCGTTTACACCCGTGACACTGCCCGCGTTCACCATGACCGCCCGGTGGACGCTGTACGACCTGTTCGGCTATCTGCAGACGTGGTCGGCCACCAGTCGCTATCATGCCGAACTCGGAGAGGACCCCGTCGACATGATCCGCGACAGCCTTTACGCGGCGTGGGGCGATCCGGATCTGCGCCGCGAGGTGCGCTGGCCGCTGCGCATACTCGCCGGCAGGAACTGAAAACGCACCCATCCAGCGCGGTCGCCGCCTGCTGGGCGCACCGCCACGCATCCGTTATGCTGGCACGTTACAGCACAGAATCAGGCAAGGAGAACAGGCCCATGCAGCGGGCGTTACAAGGCGCCTTAAGGCGGTTCAGAACATCTTTTGTGTTATTGCTGGCACTGGTTAACGGCAGCGCTCATGCCACCCGCCCCGGCGACAGCGCCCTCGGCTGGCTGGTGATGGATGTTTCGCTCACTGGCTGGCAATTTTCGCTGCTGGTGCTGGCGGCACTGGCCGGACCTGTGTGGCTGGGGACCACGGTGGCACGACGCCTGGCCGCAGCATGGCGCGGTTACCGCATGGATGAATTCCTCGGCATTCGCTGGCGCTGGCGCTACCGCGGTGATATGCCCACCGCCATCGACGCCTTTTGTCCTGCAGATGACACACAGCTGATTTATCATTACTCGCAGAGCGACAATGAAGTGCTCTTTCGTTGCGAGACCTGCAATCGCGAATACGGCAGCTTTGCCGGTGACGCCGGCTATGTGCGGGGCATTGTGCGCCGCCAGATCGAACGCAAGCTGCGTACCGGCGAATGGCAGGAAGCAGACGCAAGCTGACACGGGAGAAACACGTATGCGCCGGATCATTGCCCTGACCCTGATGGCTGCCATGCTGCTTGTGGTCGGCTGCGAACGCGCCGATGACGATGATGATCGCCCGGCGCTGACCGAACCCACCGACGAGCGGGCCGAGCGCGAGCGGGACCTCGACCGCGACATCGAACGGGATATAGAGACACCCGATTTCGCGCCGGAGCCTATTCTTGAACAACTCGCCATGCTCCCGGCGCCGGCATCAGCCCTGACCATTTCCCCCAATGGCCGGGTTTTTATCGCCATGACGGGCGACGATACACAGCAGATCAAGCTGGTCGAACTGCGTGCCAACGGCGAGCAGCGCCCCTACCCGGCAGAACGCTGGCATACCGGCAGTCGCAATGCCGACCGTAGCCTGTTTGCGCCGCGCGCCCTGCGCATCGACAACGCGAGCCGCCTGTGGGTCCTGGACAGCGGACGCCAGGATGATCCCGGAATGGCCGCCGACGGCGTCAAGCTGGTGGCCATCAATCTCGGCAATGACGAGGTGGAAGAGGTCGTCCCGCTGGACACGGCGTTCCCGGCCGCCGCCAACCGGCCTGTCGATTTCGCCATCGACGGAGAACTGGGTGTCGCCTATATCGTGGATGCCGGTGAGCCGGCGCTGGTCATGGTGGATCTCTATACCGGCGAGGTACAGCGTCTGCTGGAGAATGACGCAGCGCTGCACACGGCGGACGGGGAACGGGCAACCAACATCCGCGTCGCCCTGTCGGCCGACCTGCGCTACTTGTACTGGCAGGCAGCGGAGTCGCCGGATATCTACCGACTGGAAACAGAAGCCATGCGTTTTCCGGAAATGCCCGCCGAGGAACTGGCCACACTGGTGGAGCTGTTCGGTGAACCGCGCGCAGGCAGCGCTCTGGCCAGTGATGACGAAGGGCAACTCTATCTGGCCGGCAACACGGATGACGAGCCCGGGCTGGTCCGCTTCACGCATTTCGGCGTGCCTGAACTTCTGTTCAGCGACCCGCGGCTGGCCGGCGCTTCGGCACTGGCCGTGTCACCCGCCGGCGATCTGCTTGTGGCTACCTCCGTGGAAGCGCCTGCCGCCGCAGAGGCGGACAGCGAGGCCGATGAGGAGCCAACCGACGATACCCCGGCCGGTCACCGGTTGTGGCGACTGGCCGGCATCACCCGCTGACGCGACCGGGCTATACCATTTATTACCTTTCATGACTGCTTCAGGGGTCTATGCATGAATGCCGGAGCCGGTGACGACACCATCGAGGTGCGCAGCGACGAACAGTTTGACGAATCAGCGGTCCACGAGTACCTGCGTGCGCAGGCGCTGCCGGGCAGCGAGAAGCCCATGCGGGTGCGTCAGTTCGGGGGTGGCGCGGCCAATCTGACCTACGAACTGGATTTCGGCGATCACACCTACGTGCTGCGCCGTCCGCCTCTGGGCCCCGTGGCCAAGTCCGCGCATGACATGGGTCGTGAATACCGGGTACTCTCCGTGCTCCACAAGGCCCTGCCACAGGCGCCCCGGGCGTGGGCCTACTGCGATGACGAGACCCTGATCGGCGCACCGTTTTTTATTATGGAACGACTGCAGGGAACGGTGGTGCGGCGGCACATGCCGGCGCATTTCGCCGATATCAAGGATGCCCCACGGCGGATGAGCGAAGCGCTGGTGGACACGCTGGCCGATTTTCACGCCGTGGATTACCGGCAACTGGGGCTGGCCGACCTGGGCAAGCCGGAAGGCTTTGTGGAGCGCCAGATCGAGGGCTGGTACCAGCGCTGGCACAAGGCGAAGGACCGCGACCTGGAGGAGATGGATACCCTGCATGCGTGGCTGCTGGAACACCTGCCGCCGGGGGACGGACCCACGCTGGTCCACAACGACTACAAACTGGACAACGTCATGTTCAGCAGTCACGACCCGGGGCGGCTGCTGGCGATTTTCGACTGGGATATGTGCACGCTGGGCGATCCATTGTGTGACGTGGGTTCACTGCTGGCCTACTGGATCGAACCGGATGACAGCCCCGAGGCCCGGCTGCTGACACCCATGCCCGCCGACACCACCGGCTGGCTGACGCGCCGCGAGCTGGTCGAACGCTACGCGCAGCGCAGCGGCCGTGACGTCGTGCACATAGATTTCTACCACGTGCTGGGACTCTACCGGCTGGTGGTCATCCTGCAGCAGATCTACATCCGCTGGGTGCGCGGCCAGACCCGTGACAGCCGCTTTGAGGCACTGGGGGAGATTATTCCGGCCTGTGCACGTCAGGCAGTCACTGCCAGCGAACAGCGCCTGCTGAGCTGACCGGGAAACCGTCGTGGCCGGCTCATGACGCCGTCGCGGTATCGGCTACCTTGCGCGCCAGCGCACGTGCCGTGGTCCATTTGCCCCCGTACACGCTGATCAGCCGGTCGCGGCGCTCAACCACGTATTCACGACTGATACTGCCTGGATCACTGCCATCGCCGACCAGTGGCCGGATGCCGGCGAATGAGTCAAGCACATCCGCGGCGTTCAGGGTGTCGGTAAAGTAACGGTTGTACACGCCCAGCAGATAATCGCGCTCGGCATCACTGCAGCGCGGCGGCTCCGTCAGCGGCTGCCTGACCTCGGTGGTGCCCAGTAGCGTATGTCCCTGCCACGGCAACACGAACACCACGCGCCCGTCATCGGGATTATCCAGCAGGAAGGCACCTGGCGGCGTCCGCGCAATCACCAGGTGGCTGCCCCGCACGGCGGACAGTGTATGGGCGGGCTCCAGGCCACTGGCCCGCAACAGCTCCGCCGCCCAGGGCCCGGCCACATTGATGACGCGATCATGCGGGTGCCACTGGTCGCCCACCCGAACACCGCCATTCTCGCTCACCTGCGTCACCGGGGAATGCGTATACAGCCGGGCGCCGGCCTGGCGGGCCTGTTCCGCAGCCCACAGGCCCAGCGCATGGTCATCCATGCGGCCGTCATAGTAGGCAAAAGCGCCGCGCAGACCGGCCGCGGCCATGTTTGGCGCGCGCTCGAGCAACCGCGCACGCGGCACCCAGCGATGCCACCCCAGCCGCTGACGACCGGCCAGCAGATCGTATAACAACAACCCCAGCCGCAAGCGCCAGCGTGGCTGGCTGCCGCCCCGGTATACCGGTAACAGAATCTCCAGCCGGCTGGTCAGCGCCGGCGCGGCCTCCAGCCACCAGCCGCGTTCGCGCAAGGATTCGCGCACCAGCCCCACATGCCCCTGGGCCAGATAGCGCAGGCCGCCATGCAACAGTTTGCTGGATGCCGAACTGGTGGCGCCCATCAACTCACCGCGCTCATACAGCACCGCCTGGTGGCCACGCGCGGCCAGTTCCCAGACACAGCACACGCCGTTGATACCCCCACCCACCACGGCAATGTTCACGCGGGCAACTCCAGGCTACCGGTCAGTTCACCCACCGAAGACATGCCGTGTCGCTGCAGGTAATCGGCAATACCGGCGTTGATGCGCCGGCACACCAGCGGATCGTAGAAGAGCGCAGTACCTACGCCGACCGCGCTGGCGCCGGCCACAAGAAACTCCAGGGCATCCGCGGTATCCACGATACCGCCCTGACCAATAATGGGAATGCCGTGCTCACGCGCCACCTGCCACACCTGGTGCACCTTGAGCAGGGCGATGGGCTTGATCGCCGGGCCGGACAGTCCACCCTGCACGTTGCCGATCACCGGGCGGCGCCCTTCCACGTCCACCGCCATCCCCTGCAGGGTATTGATCACGGCGAAGGCGTCCGTGCCCGCTTCAATACACCGGCGGGCGTTGAGCTGTATATCCGTCTGGTTGGGTGACAGCTTGGTAATCAGCGGTTTGTTCGTCGCCCGGCGGCAGGCTGCGACTACGCGCGCCGACATGTCCGGGTCATTGCCGAAGGCCACGCCGCCTTCTTTTACATTGGGGCAAGAAATATTGATCTCTATGGCATCAATGGGGGAATCGTCAAAACGACGCGTCACCGCCTCGTATTCTTCCACCGTGGAACCGGAAACATTGGCGATAAACCGCGTTTCACCGAAGTCCAGCGCGGGCAGGATATTGTCGACCACATGCGCCACGCCCGGATTCTGCAAGCCGATGGCATTGAGCATGCCATCCGGGGTTTCATAGATACGGTGCGGCGGATTGCCCAGTCGCGCTTCGCCGGTGGTGCCCTTGAGACACACTGCACCCACATCACGATTGGAAAAGCCGGCGACCCGCGTATATTCTTCGCCAAACCCCACACAGCCGGACAGCAGTACGATCGGGCTGTTGAGCGTCAGCCCGCAAAAGTCGACCGTCAGCGACGACGGCAAGGTTCCGGTCGCACCGGTATGTTCGGACAAGGGATGCTCACTCATGCTGCATGTGGTTCTCTATCAGCCGGAAATTCCACCCAATACCGGCAATATCATTCGCCTGTGCGCCAACACCGGCGCCTGGCTGCACCTGATCCGGCCGCTCGGCTTTACGCTCGATGACGCCAGTCTGCGCCGTGCCGGGCTGGATTACCATGCGCTTGCCCGGGTGCGCGAACACGACAGTCTGGAGGATTTTATCACCGACGTCGCGCCCGCGCGCCTGTGGGCGCTGAGTACCCGCGGCCACACCCGCTACGACCGGGCCGACTTTGGCTCCAATGATGCTCTGCTTTTCGGTCCGGAAACACGGGGACTGCCGCACCCGCTGCTCCACAGCATGCCCCGCGGGCACACCCTGCGGCTGCCCATGGCAGCCGACAATCGCAGCCTCAACCTGTCCAACAGCGTCGCCGTAGTGCTCTACGAAGCCTGGCGCCGGCAGGATTTTGCCGGGGGCGACATGCCCTGAACCCGGGACTCAGGGAAGTGCTGATCCCGGCCTCGCGCCAGGCGGTGTTAAAACGAGCCCGGCCGTTTCCTAAATGCGCGGCGTGTTAGTACCATGTGCGCTTATCCACCCGGCAGTCCATGAGGACGCCAGCCAGCAGGAGACATCCATGGGTTCCGACGACCGTCTGCCACGCATAGAAATCGACACCAGCGCACTGTATCGCGAGGAAACCTTCACCGATGGCGTTAATGGCTCCATCCATCGCCTGACTCCCGTGACCACCACGGGCGATACCGACAGTGAGCGCCCGGTGCGTTTTACCGGTCACACCCAGTTGATGACCAGCGCGGGCGCATTACCGCTGGCTTTCGAGATCGAGGCCGGGGACCTGGCCGAAGCCCTGGAAAAATTCCCGGACACCGCGCAACAGCAGCTCCAGCAGACCATCAAGCGCATGGAGGAAATGCGACGCGAACAGGCTTCTTCATTGTATGTGCCGGGCCAGGGCGGGGGCGGCAACCCCGCACCGGGCGGTGGCGCCGGGGGTGGTGGCGGCCTGCAGATGCCCTGAGTCAGCCAATCTCGGGCTTGGGCGCCGCGCTGCGCAGGGCGCGCACTGCCGTGGCCGGCGCCACGCCTTCGTACAACACGCGATAGACCTGTCCGGTGATAGGCATTTCCACGTCCAGGCGTTGTGCCACCTGCCATACGGCTGCGGCCGCCTGCACACCCTCAACCACCTGGCGGATACGGCGCTGGGCCTGCGCCACGTCAAGACCCTCGGCAAGCGCCAGACCCATGCGGCGATTGCGTGACTGATCATCTGTGCAAGTCAGCACGAGGTCACCCAGGCCGGCCAGGCCCATCAGCGTCTCTCGCGTGCCGCCCAGGGCTTCGCCCAGTCGCATCATCTCCAACAGCCCCCGGGTAATCAGCGCGGCACGGGTATTGGCGCCCAGCGACAGCCCGTCGGCCACGCCGGTGGCGATGGCCATCACATTCTTCAC
>SLLK01000241.1 GCA_007134115.1 Gammaproteobacteria bacterium
CCCGCCGCGCCCTGATGGCGGGCACGGAAGGCCATGTAACCATGGAATTCACTATCGAGCGCGACGGTTCGGTGAGCGATGTGACCGTGATCGAGGCCGAGCCGCCCGGGGTGTTCAATGCTGAGGCGGTGCGCGCCCTGATGCGCTGGCGCTTCCGGCCGCATGTCGTTGACGGCGAGCCGCGCGCCCGCCGGGCCCGGCAAACCATCCATTTTTCGCTGGACGAGGGCGCGTCATGAAGCGCCGGCTCTTGCCCGTGCTGCTGGCCATGAGTATCGCAGGCCTTACCACGGCGACGCATGCTGCGTTGTCCGAGCGGACCTGGCAACGGCTGGGTGAAATCCACGCGTTGATTCAGGAACAGCAGTTTCCCGAGGCTGTGGCGGCGCTGGACGAACTGTCCGAGCGTACGCGTGGCAATCCCCATGAACAGGCACTGGTGCTGGAAGCGCGGGCCACCCTCGAGGAACGACGTGATGAACCGGAGGCTGCGCTGGCATTGATCGACGAGGCGCTGGCGTTGAGCGGCGTGCCCACCGAGGCACGCCTGCAGTTGCGCTATACGCAGGCGCGCCTGTTGCTGGCCGCGGGCCGGGCGACGGCGGCGCTGGCGGTGATGGATGACTGGTTTGAAGAAGTCCGCGAGCCGGCGCCCCGGGCAGTGATGCTGAGGGCCGCCGTGTATGCCGAGCTGGGCCGCGAGCAGGAGGCCATTGCCGCCGCACGTGACGCCATCGAACGCAGTCGTCAGCCGCGCGCCGGCTGGTACGGGTTTTTGGTGGGTCTGTTGCTGACGCAGGAAGACTATGCCGGCGCGGCGCCGTTGCTGGAGCGGATGGTCGCGCACTGGCCGCTGGAGGCGCGCTACTGGGAGCAACTGGCTGCGGTGCGTATGTACGTGGACGACCAGGCCGGCGCACTGGCGGCGTTGCGGCTGGCGCATGCACACGGGTTGCTGGAACGCGAGGCCACCATCGTGCGTCTGGTCCGGCTGGCGGTGGCCGAGGGCCTGCCCGAGCCGGGCGGGCGTCTGCTGGAGGCGGCCCTGGACAAGGAGATGGTGGCGCGCTCGGGAGACCATCTGGAGTTGCTGGGCAACGCCTGGTTGCAGGCGCGTGAATGGGATCGGGCAACCTCCGCCCTTGAGCGTGCCGCCGAGCTGGCCGAAGATGGTGAGTTGTACGTGCAAGTGGCACGTATCGCACTGGAGCGACAGGACGCGCGCGCTGCGGTCGATATGCTGTCCCGTGCCCTGGAACGCGGAGTGGAAGACCCGGCCGGGGTACGTCTGTTGCAGGGCATGGCCTGGCTTGAAATGGATGCGCTGGATGAGGCTGTGACAGCGTTCCGGCGGGCACAGGAAGATGAGGACGTTGCCCCCCGGGCCGGGCAATGGTTACGGTACGTCGAGGCCGTACGTGAGAATAGCGGCACACCATAGACGGGCCGGTCGGCGATCGGGGGAGAGGAAACCATGAAAAACCTGCTGTATGTATTGTCGGGTACGGTGCTGGCGGTCGTGCTGTATCTGTTGTTGTGGCCGACGCCGGTGGATCCGCTGGCGTGGGAGCCGCCGGAAGCTCCGCAAATGAGCGGTGTGCTGGCGCCCAATACCCTGTTGCGCAAGGCCGACCACGTGGGCACGGGCGCGTTTGACGGGCCCGAGGATGTGGCGGTGGACGCGCAGGGACGTATATACGGCGGCACCGCCGATGGGTTGATCCGGCGCACCACCGCCGACGGCAGCGTGGAAACCTTTGCCCAAACCGGTGGCCGGCCGCTGGGCATGGCCTTTGATGACGAGGGCAACCTGATTGTGGCCGATGCCTGGAAAGGGCTGTTGTCCATTGATCGCGGGGGCGACGTTCGGGTGTTGACCACCGAGAGCGACGGTGTGCCGTTCCGCTTTACCGACGACCTGGATATGGGTGACGACGGGGTCATCTATTTCACCGACGCCAGCCACAAGTACCATCAACCCGAGTATCTTTATGATCTGCTGGAAGCGCGACCACACGGGCGTCTGCTGAGTTACGACCCGGCCAGCGGCGAGACACGTACGTTGCTCGATGATCTGTATTTCGCCAATGGCGTGGCGGTGTCGCAGAACGGTGATTTTGTGCTGGTCAACGAGACCTACCGTTACCGGATTACACGGTACTGGCTGGCGGGGCCGGATGCCGGTACCAGCGATATCTTCATGGCCAATCTGCCCGGCTTCCCCGACAATATTTCAGCGACCGGCGATGGCCGCTTCTGGCTGGCGCTGTTTACCGTGCGCAACGCCGAACTGGATGACATGCACCCGCGTCCCTTCGTGAAGAAGGTGGTGTCCCGGTTGCCACAATTTCTGTGGCCGGCGGCCGAGCCTTACGGCTTTGTTGCCGAGCTTGACGAGCAGGGCGAATTCCTGCGCACTCTGCAGGATCCGGGCGGGGAACACCTGTTTGCGGTGACTTCGGTCAAGGAGATCGACAACACGCTGTATATGGGCAGCCTTTACAACGACCGTATTGGCGTGTTGCCGCTGGAGCGACTGGATCAGCGATAAGCGCCGCGCAGCGGGCGCCGGGACCATTGACTACACTATTCGCAGGAGCACCAAGATGGCCAGAACCGTCACATGCGTCAAACTGGGCCGTGAGGCCGAGGGCCTTGAGCGACCACCGTACCCCGGCGAGCTGGGCAAGCGTATTTTCGAGCATGTATCCAAAGAAGCCTGGCGCATGTGGCTGGCGCATCAGACCATGCTGATTAACGAGAACCGCATCAGCCCCATTGATCCCAAGGCGCGCAAGTTTCTTGAGCAGGAAATGGAAAAGTATTTTTTCGGCGAAGGCTCAGCGCCACCCGACGGGTATGTGCCACCGGAATAGTGATGCGTCCGGATTGGAGCGCACACGCCGGCCTGCCATCAGGCAGGCCGCGTTTAGCAACCTCTGATCAATTCGCCGCGCCTCGCGAGCGGAAAAACCCCGCTGGCTGCGGGTGCGAAGGCATTGATCAGAGGTGTTTTCACATCTTTCTGCCGTGCTGGATCAGCCGGATCATCTGCGCCTCGTCGGGGCGCTGGTCCTGTTTGGCCATGGCGGTACCGACGGTGGTCAGGGCGTGGATGTACAGCGCCTTGTTATCGATGCGCAGCAGTTCTTCCATGGCAGCGTCATAGCGGCCCAGCAAAGCGTCGATGTCGAATGGCCGCAACTCGCGCGCGATGTGGCGTGTCTGGTCTTCGCTCCTGAGTTTGTCCGCGGCCTCTTCAATCACTTCGTCGGCGCGTTCGCTGAAGCCGGCATCAGCCAGTTCGTACGCCACCACGCCCAGGCTCTCGCTACGCATGCGCGAATCGCTGATCTCCATGGCCTGCTTGTAGGCATCATCAAACAGCCCCGTGGCACGCTCCCTGTCGCCTGTTTCGGCGGCGGCGCGGGCGAGGGCGGCCAGATACTCGGCACGGAACTGCAGATTCTCTATGGGCTCAATGGTTTCTTCCACCTCATCCAGTACCGCGGCGATACGTTCGGCGTCGAAATTCTGCGGCTGCGTGGTGCCGTTGCGGTCCTGGCTGCCCAGTACCAGCGCGATCTCGATCAGTGAGTCGGCAATGTTGGGGTAGTCCCCCGAGCGGCGCGCGTAGTCGAGGCCTTCGTCGTATTCGCCGGCCTGGGTGTAGGCGCGCGCGAGGTTGCGGAAATACAGCAGGCGCAATCCCTCGGGCAACAGGTCGTCGGCTTGCCGGATCACGCCCAGCGCGTCGTCGTGGTTGCCTGTTTGTGCCATTTGCTCGCCAACCATGAGCAGGCCCACGGCGCGACGTACCGCGTCCTCAATGGTTTCGAGCTGTTCCAGGCTTTGTTCGAATTCTCCGGCCTCGGCATGCAGGCGAGCTTCAATCAGAGCGTGCGCCTCGGGTGAGCGTTCACCGAAGCTGCGGGCCAGCTCCAGCGCACGCGCGCTGTCGCCCGCAAACTGAATGGCGGCGCCGATGTCCAGGGCCGACTGGCGCAGTATTTTCTCGTCGGCCAGCGTTTTGCTGACCAGTAGCGCCACGTCGAAGAGATCACCCTGCTGCTGGGCGCGCAGGTAGTCCTCAAAGGCCGGCAGGTGTTGTTCGCGCAGCTGTGTCAGCGTGTGTCCGTTGATGGTGATGCTGTCATTACGCAGACCCCGAGCGGTGCTGGAGTCCGGGTGCTCATCCAGCAGGCGGGCGAGGGTGCGGTCTGCTTCGCGCAGGGACGCCAGGGCCTGTTCAAAACCGTTGTCCGCTTCCACTTCGGCCTGTTCCACCAGTGCTTCGGCCTCGCCGAGCAGGCGCTGGGCATCGGACTGGCGTTCGCAGGCGGTCATCGCGAACAACAAGCCGAGCATCAGTGCAGTCAGTTTGATGAGGTTCTGGTAGCGTGGATGCATAATGTCTGGATCCTTTTACAAGCGTGACAAGGGGCGGCCTGATTCCCCGCCGTACGGGCGCATGTAATCATACCGGGGCATGTGTGGCTACAGGAACACTATGATGCGGACAGACAGGATGACGGTGGGTTCCCGGGCAGCGGCCGTTGTGGTGCTGTTGCTGCTGGTGGGTTGCGCGGCGATCGAGGAACGCATCTACCATGCGGGGCTGGTGGTTGAGCGCACGCGCGCCGGTGTCACCGATGAGCGCGTCCAAACTCCCCGGGAATCCCTGGCCTATCTGCATCGGGAGGGCGAGCAGGGCACCATTGTGCTGTTGCACGGTTTTGCCTCGCAGAAAGATCTGTGGTTGTCCTTCCTGCGTGAGTTGCCGGAAGGCTACCAGGTCATCGCGCCCGACCTGCCCGGGCACGGAGACAGTTTGCTGGAGCAGGATGCCAGCTACGACGTGCGCAGCCTGGCGCAGGCGGTGATCCGTGGGCTGGACGCGCTGGAGACGGGACCGGTCCACGTGGCCGGCACTTCGCTCGGTGGTGCGGTGAGTCTGGCGATTGCCGTTGAGCGGCCACAACAGGTGCTCAGCGTGGGCTTGTTCAACCCCGCCGGTGCGCCTGGCGCGGAGACAGAGATGATTGCCGAAGCGGCGCGCGAGGACGGTGACAACCCCCTGATCGCCACCGATCGCGAATCCCTGGATGCCTTGCTGGCGCTGGTATTTTACGACGAGCCGGTGATGCCCTGGCCGGTACGCTCGGTATTGACGCGCTACCACGGCCGGCGTGCCGATATACATCAGCAGATATGGAAGGAGCTGTGGCAGACACGCGAGCCGATAGGGCCCATTCTCGAGCAGATTTCCGCACCGGTGTTGCTGGTCTGGGGTGAGCAGGATGAGGTGTTTAACGTGCGCGGGGTTGAGGTGTTTGAACGTCATCTGGGCCGGGTCACCACGGTTATTCTGCCGGACAGTGGCCATACATCGGTGGTTGAGGATGCGGAGGAGACGGCGCGTCTGTACCACGAGTTTCTGCAACAGTCGGGTAATGGAGCGGCGCCGTGAAAAGGTGGCGTACAACGCGTTGGGCCAGGCGGTTCAGTATGCGGGCGGCGTGGCTGTATCTGGTGGCCACGTTGTTGATGGCCGGCTGCGCGAGCGTGGAGCGCAACTACGAGGCGGCGCTGCTGCTGGGCGATATCGCCGCCGGGGATGATGACAGCAAACTCAAGCGGCGCACGCCGC
>SLLK01000224.1 GCA_007134115.1 Gammaproteobacteria bacterium
ATCGGTAGCCATATACCTTACTCAAGAGTCAGTGTTCGAGCGGCGAATACCAGCCGCGAAATTGGCGCGAAATGTATAAGCAGACATGTCAGGGCCGTCGCTGGTGAGTAATAATCCGGCTTACCGGTGTCCCGGGACCGAGTCGCATTTATCTCGCGTACATTTCGCGTCCATTTCGCGGCAAAAATCTTTACGGCAAACATCCTGGATTCAGGACAACCAGCGCTTGCGCCGCTTGTAGTGCTTCACCTGCCGGTAGCTCTTCTCGCCGCCGGCCGTATCGCCCGCGCCCAGATAGAACTCGCGCACATCATCATCGGCCATCAGCTTTTCCGGCGTGCCGTCAATCACCACCCGGCCGGTTTCCATGATGTAGCCGTAGCCGGCCAGCGCCAGGGCAAGGTTGGCGTTCTGTTCCACCAGCAACATGGCCACACCCTGCTCGCGATTGATGCGCGCGATGATGCCGAAAATATCCTCTACCAGCATGGGGGACAGCCCCAGCGACGGCTCGTCGAGCAGCATCAGGCGGGGCCGCCCGAGCAGGGCACGACCGATGGCCAGCATCTGCTGCTCACCGCCCGACAGGTAACCCGCCAGGGCGCGGCGACGCTCGTGCAGGCGCGGGAAATATTCATACACCAGATCATAATCGGGACGCGCCCCGTTGCCCCGCCCCGACAACGCATAACCGGCGGCGACCAGATTCTCCTCCACGCTCAGGTCCTCAAAGACCCGCCGCCCTTCCATCACATGACACAGCCCCTCGCGCACCAGCTGGTGCGGAGCCTTGCCACGCACACTTTCACCCCCCAGGCGGATATCGCCGGCGGAAAGTTCGCCATCCTCCAGAAACAGCACATTGGATACCGCCTTGAGCGTGGTCGACTTGCCGGCCCCGTTGGAACCCAGCAGCGCGACGATGCCGCCCTCGGGCACGCGCAGCGACAGGCCGCGCAGCACCTGCACCGAGCGGTTGTACACCACTTCGATATTGGCGATATCCAGGATGGGCTCGGCCACTGCTTACTCCAGTTCTATCCAGTCCGACTCGGGCACCATGCGTCCGGCTTCTACATCGGCACGGTAGATACGTGCCACCGGGATGGAGTTACCGCGGAAAGTCACCGGGACGCCGATAATGCCGCCGGTATCAATATCTTCCATAGCGTCCAGCGTGGCGCGCAGATTGCTTCCCGTGAGCGCCTTGCCGGCACGCAGGGTCTCGCCGATGATCTGTTCCATGAGCACGCCGGTGAGCCAGCCCTGTATGTAGGTGTTGGTCCGGTACGCATCGTTGCGCTCACGGATCACATCCATGATCGGCGCCGGGCCGCTCTCGTCATAGAAATAGCGGTAAGGCATCACGCCCATGAAGCCCTCGGCGGCCTCGCCCATTTCATCGATCATGGTCTGATCCATGGTGTAGAAGGTCCCCATAAACCGGGTGTCCAGCCGCATCTGGCGCGCGCGCCGGATGAACTCGGGGATGGGCGAGAGCACATAGCCGTGGAAGATGGCGAAGTCGGGCTGCGAGCGACGCAGCTTGAGCGCTTCGGAGGAAATATCCGAAGCGCCGGGGGGTGTCACGATGGTGTTGACCACTTCCAGCCCCAGGTCCCCGGCCCGCGCCTGGCTGGCGCGGATGGGATCGCGGCCAAACTCGGTATCCGAGTGAATGAACGCGATTTTGGCGCCCGGATGCTCATCGGCAATGTACTCGAGCATGATGCCAACCTGCTCGGCGTAATCCGGGCCGAGCAGGAATTGCAGCGGGTAACGCTCGGGGTCATTCAATTCGGAAGCAAACGACGCGCCGGTGAGCAGAATATCGCGGCGCTCCAGCTCGCGGTTGATGGTTTGCTGGAAAGCCGTGGAGTCGCCGAAGTAGAAATTGACATCGGCACGGCTGGTAATGCGCCGGAACACGGATACCGACTGGTCCGTCTGGTAACCCGTATCCTCGGCAATGTAGCGCACGCTATGACCTTCGATACCGCCCTGTTCGTTGACCCACTCCACGTAGTCCCTGAGCGCGGCATTGAGCTGAATGCCGGCAAAGGCAAAGGGACCGGTCATGGGCACCGAGGCCCCCAGCACAATCTCCGGCCGCTCTTCTTCGGCCGGCGCCGGGACGGCAAACAGCAACAACAGCAACCCGGCAGCAATACGCTTCATAGTCGGCATGATCATGCTCCTCCTGCCGTCAGTTACGGAACGGCCACAAATGGAAAAAACGCCGCACACGGCGCCAGATCTCGGCCAGGCCGTGCGGCTCGAACAGCAGAAAACCCACGATAAGCAACCCGAACACCATGGTACGCAGCGGCGACAGGATCGCCCCGGGGTCGTCAATAAACGGGCTGGCGATATCCACCGCATAGCGCAGCATTTCAGGCGTCAGCGTCATGAAAACGGCGCCCAGGATACCGCCGAGGATGGTACCCATACCGCCCACAATAATCGCCGCGAGGAAGAATATGGACATCACCAGCGGGAAACTCTCGGGGTTGATGGAACCGAAGAAATACGCCCACAACCCGCCGGCCAGGCCGGCATAAAAGGAGGCAATACCGAAACTCATCAGCTTGTAGGTGGGCAGGTGAATACCCAGCACCGAGGCGGATATATCCCGGTCGCGGATAGCGATAAAGGCACGACCGATGCGCGTGCGGAACAGATTGGCAGCGGCCACCACCATCACCACCGTCACCGGCACCACCAGCCAGTAGAACTGCTCGGGATTGGCCAGCGAAGTGCCCAGCACACTGGGCGGATCAATGTTCATGCCGCGCATGCCGCGCGTCACACTTTCCCAGTTGATGAACACGAACTGCAGGATGAACGATGCGGCAATGGTGGCAATGGCCAGGTACAGCCCCTTGACGCGCAGGCTGGGCAAGCCGGCGATCATGCCGATCACGGTCGCCGTACCGGCGCCGGCCAGCAGATTGATGAAAAACGGCAGGCCGGTATGCGTATCCAGCCAGGCCACGGTGTAGGCGCCCACACCCATAAAGGCCGCCTGCCCCAGGCTGACCTGCCCGGTATAGCCGGTGAGTATGTTGAGCCCGGTGGCGCTGATGATATTGATAGAAATCAGGCACACCAGGAATACCCAGTACTGGGTGGCCATGAACGGAAACAGCGCCAGCGCCACGAACAGGATGCCGCACCACACCCACTGCACCGGGGTGCGAAGCAGCGCTTCGTCGGCGGCGTAATCGTGCTTGGGGGAACCGATTCTCATAAGCGCTCGATCTCCGGCGTACCGAACAGTCCCCAGGGTCTGAGCAGCAGCACTACCATAAGCAGGGAGAAGGTCACCAGATGCTCGAATTCACCCCCCAGGTAGCTGCCCGCCAGGCTCTCGATCCAGCCTATAAACAGACCGGCCACCAGCACCCCGAGCACACTGTCCAGCCCACCCACAATCACAATCACCAGCACGGTCAATCCGAACAGGGCCAGTTCGGAAGACAGGCCGGCAATGGCGCCGAGCAGAATGCCCGCACCCGCCGCAATCATCCCCGCCAGCATCCAGGCAATGGCATAGACGCGCGGCACATTGATGCCCATGGCGTAGGCCGCCCCCTGGTCGGCAGCGGTAGCACGCAGGGCGACGCCGCCGCGCCAGTAGCGGAACAGCACCAGGAACAATGCGATCACCGCCGCAGCAATGAGAAAGCTCCAGAACGGTTCGGGGAAGATAAAGACCGGCCCTATAATAATCGGCTCATCGGGCAGAAACTGCGGCAGGCGCTGCGGGTCGGCGGTCCACACCAGCTCCACCAGGCCCACCAGCACACTGCCCAGACCAATGGTGACCATGAACACCGAAATCGGATTCTCGCCCAGCATGGGCCGGATCACCGCGCGCTCCAGCACCAGGCCGAGCAGACCGCCACCGGCCAGCGCGAAAATCAGCGCCAGCCACCACGGCAGCGCCAGCCCCGCGACCAACCCGAAGAACAGGTAGGCGCCGAACATCAGCATCTCACCGATGGCCAGATTGATGACCCGCGTCGCCTTGTAGATCAGCACAAAAGCGACCCCGGTCAACGCGTAGAGCCCGCCCATACCCAGACCCGTAAGACTGATCTCGATAAAACTGTAGAAATCCTGCATCAGGCTGCTCCCCCGGCACCACGGAAGCGCTCGCGCAAGCTGTCGGAATCATCGGCGCCCAGATAGGCCCGTATCACTTCCGGATCACGCTGCACCACGGCCGGCTCACCCTGCGCGATTACCTCACCGAAGTTGAGCACGAACACCTGGTCAGAGATATCCATCACCATGCCCATGTCATGCTCCACCATGAGTACGGTCACGCCCCACTGTTCCTTCACGTCGAGGATAAAGCGGGCCATATCTTCTTTTTCCTCGCGGTTCATGCCGGCCACCGGCTCATCCAGCATGAGGATGCGCGGTCGCATGGCCAGCGCGCGCGCCAGCTCAACACGCTTTTGCAGCCCATAGGGCAGATTGATCACCGGATGATGGCGAATGTGATCGATTTCCAGAAAATCAATGACGCGTTGCTCGATCTCCTCGCGCACCCGCACCTCTTCGCGCCGGGCGGAACCCAGATACCACAGCGCCGAGAACAAACCGGTGCGGGTATGCACGTGCGCACCCAGCTTGATGTTGTCGAGGACCGTCATGCCCCGGAACAGGGCGATATTCTGGAAAGTCCGCGCCAGGCCCAGTGCCGCGCGCCGCGGCGGCTGCAATCGCGAAATATCGCGGCCGTCAAAAATGACTCGCCCGCTTTGCGGGCGATAGAACCCCGAGACGGCGTTGAACAGCGAAGTCTTGCCCGCCCCGTTGGGGCCGATGATGGCCGTAATAGCACCTTCTTCGGCGTTCACGCTGACGTCGCGCAGGGCGCGCACACCGCCAAACGACAGGGCCAGACTGTCAACCTCAAGCAGACTCATACCCGGTGTATCCCGTGTTTCGGACAAAGCGGCGCAACCGCCGGAGCCGTGACCGCGCCCAAGAATCCATCACCTGCGCGTCGCAGTCAAACCACAGCTATCGGTCAGCATCCAGCATGTCGGCATCCAGCACCTGCACCAGGCCAGTCCAGCCAAACAACGACATCAGTCCGTGACGGGCAGCGCCGCCGGCAATCACCAAATTGCCGTCAAGCACGGCGCCGTCGGCACCATGCACCGGCAGTGGCGGTGGCGGCGCCGGCTGCCACTGTGCGTCGGCCTCGCCCCAGGCCAGCTGCCAGTGGCGATCAAACACGCCGCCGCCCCTCAGGGCCGGCTCCTCGCCGCCGAAGATCAGGATATAGTCGCCCACCACACCCTCGGCCGCACCACTGGTCGGCTCGGGCAAATCGGGGCCATCGCGCCACACGTCATTCGCCGGATCATAGATATCCACCCGCGACAGACTGTGCGGCGCGCGTCCGCCGATCGCCCACAGTTCATCGCCGGCGATCACCACGGACAGGTGATCGCGCGGCTCGGGCATCGGCGCGCCACGTGACCAGCCGTCGGC
>SLLK01000007.1 GCA_007134115.1 Gammaproteobacteria bacterium
AACATCCGCTTGCTGCTGCGGCACCTGGCGGCCTTTTTGCGACGCTTGCTCCGCTGGCTGCTTCAGGACACAAGCCCAAGCCAAGCGCGATGGCCAATGACGGAGCCCCACGCGGCAGCAACCTGACGGATCATTGGGTAGAGACGACGACCGTTACACTGAGGTCCATTCTCCCGTATCAGGCCGGCGAACGGCCTTATTCAGAATCGACTATGTACCGCTCACCTGTGGCAATCGCTTCGCGCTGCATGCACTCGAACAACTCCTGGGTACGCTCGGCCTGCACCTCGGTCAGTTCCAGTCCGTCGGCGAGGTCCAGCACGTGTCGCGGGCCGGGATACCCGTTCAGTTCAGCGGGCAAAGCAAAGCCCATTCCACCCACGCGAGGCCGTGCTGCAGGGTCTGCGGTCCGATCCCGACATGGCACTGCAGATCACCGCGAGAATGGCGTAGCTCGTCCAGGCCACTCGAACCCGTGTCGCATTAGTCAGCCTCAACAGGGCCCGTGACCGAGTGCTCCGCTACATTCAGCTCGCCCAACGTGACGACACCGGCCACGTTGCCATCCACCCCAAATGGAAGGCCGTTGCTACAGAACTCGCGCTGACGGATGAAGCTGTCTATCGGGCGCTGGCACACCTGGAACGTGAAGGGGTGATTCAGCGAAACGGGAAAAACCTCTGGCTGACGTAGGTCGCCATTGCCGGTCTGGAACGACCAGGCAGACGCCTATGGAGACACTGATCTATGCGCATCTGGGCCGCGTTTAAGGCAAGGCGAAATCCGACGAGCGTGCGTTACGGGACCAGTAGTCGGCGCGCTACAGCTCCTGCTGTAGCATCTGTCCATCTGTCGGTGGGGCACTGGCGCTTTCGAGAATCACTCCTATGCAGACGTTTTTCATGGTTGTCGAGACCATCGCATTTGCGATCGAAGCCCTCGGCGTCGCCGTGATGCTATTGGGCTTCCTTCTGGCGGGAGGGCACTATTTCGCTACGCCGAACCGATTCAGCGACCACAAAGCCTACGTCCGCCTCCGTCACTCGATCGGTCGCTCCATTCTGCTCGGCCTGGACCTGCTGATTGCTGGTGACATCATCAAGACAGTGGTGATCTCGGGCTCCGATATGTCCGATATCATGGTGCTTGCCGCCATCGTGCTCATACGCACTTTTCTAAGTCTGACGTTGCACCTCGAACTAGAAGGTCGTTGGCCATGGCAAGGCACCGACGACCAGCGATGAGAAGGAGAAGATTCCAACCCTGAGCTGTCACTCTTGGCTAGTGGTCCTCCCCCCGGGCGATACACCCATCGGGCCCTGGAGGGAAGAAATCGCGTGGCTGATAGGGCATCACCGGGCTGGTGCGACAATCTGCTCGGTCTACACGGAAGCCGTGTTCCCTGCCGAGGCGGGGGTGCTTGACGGGCTTGAGGCAACCACCCACTGGGCAACCACGCGGACGTTCGCCGAACACTATCCGACGGTCCGGCTCCACCCGGAGCGCATACTGTGCCCTGCCGGCCCCGGTCACCGCATCGTCACCGCAGGTGGTTCCACCTCCTGAACGGACCTGGCGCTTTACCTGATCGCCAGTTTTAGCGGGGAGGCGGAGGCCCGGCGTGTCGCCAGGGTTTTCCTGCTCGGGGACCGCGGCGAGGGACAACTTCTCTTCGCGGCCATGACCAGAATCCGCAAGCATGATGACCAGGTCATCACTGCCTGCCAGCAATGGCTGGTGGAACACTACGACGAACGCAATCCGGTCACCCGGATGGTGCAGTTTTCCGGGTTATCGGAGCGCACGTTCAAACGACGCTTCAGGGCTGCGACCGGCTATGCGCCGCTCGACTACGTGCAGACTCTACGGATCGAGGAAGCAAAGCAGATACTCGAGAAGGACGGGCTCTCCACCGAACAGGCAGCGCACCAAGTGGGGTACGAGGATCCCGCGTTTTTCCGGCACCTGTTCAAACGCATGACCGGCGTGACACCGGCACGATACCGGGAGCGCTATCGACGGATCGGAGCCCCTCACCCGTGAGCATCAGACCTCACAATGAGGCGCCGGGGTACTCACGATAACGGGGGAAGTCCAATCATAGACCGGAAGTGTCTACCAGATCGGGGGCAATCCATCTCACCGGAACGAGTCCTCGGCATTCCCGGGGCGGTTCAGTGCACAGAACTGGAAAGCGTATGATCCCCCGAGGGAGTACGCCGGGAGACTGGAATGAAGGGAGTCTACTACTGGTTGGTCGGCATGTTCGGCAGGCCGTGGGCTGCCGCCGTGCCAGCGCTGGCGACTGCTGTCCTGGGTCTGCTGGGCGGGTACTTCGTCTGGGAACTGCGCAGCGACCAGGCCCCGGCGCCCTGGCTCTGGCTCGCCGTCGTTGGCGCAGCGCTCACGGTAGCCGTGGTCACCGGTTTGCGCGAAGCCGGCCGGGATTACCGGCAGAAGACGCAGAGCGACGAACTCCATGAATCGATTCAAGCAGTCCGTGAGGTCGCCCAGACGATGCCTCCACGGACTTTCCTCGTCGACTTTGACCGCCTGATCCAGCGCGACGCCGAAGCAACCGAGCGGGTCGTGCGCGGGTATTTTGAGCAGACCTGGGAGAGCGAAGGGGATCGCGCAAGGTTCCGGGAGCGCGTCGACGAGACCATCCGCCACATTCTTGACGCGGTCCTCGATCTGGCGTGGACCTGGGACGAAGCCAGCACGGAGCCCGGCGTTGTCTATCGTGTAAACATCATGTGGTACTACAGTCGAGCGTACCTCGAGGAAAATTCCAGTCTGCGAGCCAGGGTTCTGGAAGAGCTCCGTTTCTACCCCGAAAGCGAGCGCGAGTCACTGCTAGCCGATGAGTACACGACTGGTGTCCTGCGAGTGGATCCGGCCCTGACAACCAACAGCTTTGAACGTGGCGCTGCCAACCCTGACGACCCGGAACCGCTCGCCCTTCTCGTCGGCCCGATGCTTGAGTCCCCAAAGACCGATCAAGCTGTGCTGGAGACGGTCCGAGGATTCAATCTGCCAGGTGCACCCACGGCGGTCGCAACCGTGCGCTCGGACTACGTCGAGGACAGCGACGAATTCGCCGTACACGTCACCGAACACGCCCTATACACGTCGGCGAGCCGCAAGCGGATCGCCGCGTACTATCGCGACGACCACAAGGGCAAGAGCATCGTCTCGTTCACGATTCGAGGGCCGGTCAGCGCCGCAACCGAAGAGTCGCCAGTGACGCTCGGCGCGGTGAACGTCTACCGGAACTATGCCGGAATCATGGGTGGGCTCGATCGGGCACGCCAGTTCTCCCTGGTCACAGCCCCGTTCCGCAACCTGCTCTTCCGTCTGATGCTATTGCGAGGAAAGGTTGACGGGGAGCAAGTGTAAACAAATAATGGAGTGCGTTCAGAGGAGTACCCGTAATGGCGAGATTAACCCGGAAAGAGCTGGCGAAGCATCTGGTGTCGCCAGAGCGCTCTGGTCTTCCCATGCATAAGCGCCAGCCCAGCAAGGAAGCAATCCTGCGGGGTATCGACAGCGCCAACCGGGAGGCCAAGAAGGCGTCCGACGAGATCCGCGCGCGCCTGCGCCGGCAGACGGCTGCGTAGTTTCATCCATTCCGGCTCGGGCGCCCCGTACGCTCTCTCTCCATTTGCCGTAGCACGCCCCGCTCCAGCAGTTCCCGTCAGCACGCCTGCATAGAGTACCAAGGTCGGTTATACCCGGAGTCAAGGAGCGACACGAGATGCGGCGCCCTGCCCGCCGAAACCCGCATGTCCACCGGAGAGACCTTCACAGCTCTGGGCAATAAACAAACGCCGAGGAGTTGGCGCCGGGCGGCGGCGGAGGCAGTGAGTCACACGCCCAACCAGATACCTGAGTTACTAACCTTTCAGGAAGCATGATTATTCCGTGACCCTGGGAGGGTTGCCGCGGAAGACGTAACCCGTTGAAATTATGGTGCCGGCGAGAGGAGTCGAACCCCCGACCTACTGATTACGAATCAGTTGCTCTACCAACTGAGCTACGCCGGCATGTCTCGATCATCAGGCGCGGGAGTATACCGGAGCGGCAGGCGCTCCACAATTTCATCTCTCTGACCTGCCTTTCGTCGGTGATTGGCGACGGCTTGTCGCAAGGGGTCGGACAGCGCGCGCGGAGTGTGTCACTAAATGCGGCCATGAACCGACAGGCTGCGTTTACACTGATCGAGCTGATGGTGGTGGTGACCCTGGTGGCGCTGCTGGCGCTGGTCGGTGTACCCAATTTTCAGCGGATGGTCAGCGACAACCGGGCATCGTCGCAGGCGAACAACATCATGGCGTCGCTGCAGCTCGCCCGCAACGAGGCGACCCGAACCCGGCGCCCGGTCACCGTGTGTCCATCCACCAACCAGGAATCCTGTGCCACCGCCAGCGACTGGGATCGCGGCTGGATCGTTTTCTACGACGCCAACGAATCCGGTACGCCGGCCATCGACAACACGGAGCAGGACATCATCAACGTGGGCCAGGCGAGGTCCTCCGGAATTGCGACGTCAGGTCCGGCCCGGGTGCGGTTCCGACCCACGGGAATGACCGAAGAGACCACCACCGTACACGTATTCACCATCACGCCCGAACGCTGTGTAAGCGACGAGGTCCGGACCATTCGTGTGGTTCCCGGTGGACGGGCGAACCTGCAACGGACGGATTGCCCCTCATGACCCGGCATCGCAACGGCAGTCACGGAACGCACCCTCGCCGCAGGCCTGGCCCGCACAGGCATCGTAACGGCGGCTTCACCCTGCTTGAGGTGCTGGTGGCGGTGCTGATTCTCTCCATCGGTCTCCTGGGGCTCGCCGGGCTGCAGGCTACCGGCCTGCGTTACAGCACCCATGCGGCCATTGATTCCCAGGCCACCTTCCTGGCCTATGACTTGCTCGACCGCATCCGCGCCAATCGCGACCGGGCGCAGGACTACGAGCTGGATATGGGGGAAACGCCCACGGGCGGTGATTTCGTCGCCCAGGATCTGGGGGACTGGGTGGACAAGGTGCGGCTGCTGCTTCCGGATACCGGCCCGGGAACCGGTCGGGGAGCCGCGGTCGCGGTGGATTCGGACCTCTACGTCACCATCACGCTGCACTGGATCGGCGACGATGACGACGAGGGCGAACCGGAACTCCGCGAGTTCCTCATCCGGTCGAGGATCTAGCCATGGGGATGAGCGCCGGAATGAATGCAGTGCGTCGCAGCGGGGGCTTTTCCATCGTCGAGATCATGGTGGCGCTGGTCATCGCCCTGATCCTGCTGCTCGGCATCACCCAGATTTTCATCTCCAGTCGCCAGACCTACGCCACCCAGGAAGCGGTCAGCCGCATCCAGGAGAGCGGCCGCTTCGCGCTGGACTTCATCGCCAACGACGCGCGCATGGCCGGATTCACCGGTTGCCCCCGCGCCCTTGGCCTGCTGTCGCGTATCATGCCGATCTCCGACGACTATCCGG
>SLLK01000161.1 GCA_007134115.1 Gammaproteobacteria bacterium
AAGGCCGTGGCGCTGACGGCGATCACGATGCCGGTCAGCACCATGGCATGCGGTACCGGGTCGGGCGTGTCCGGCAGGCGCCGCGCGATGACGATCAGCGACATGAAGACGCCGTTGCCCAGCACGTTGATCGACAGCAACCGCCGCACGGGGTGTCGCCACAGGAGTGTGCCGTACAGGCCCAGTCCGATGAGTGCGGCCGCAGCCACGGCCAGCGGTTCAAAGCCGCTCATGGCTGCCTCCTGCGCACGCCTTCGGTGCCCGTGTAAATCAGGATCAGCGCCAGCGCGATGGAGATCGCCACGCAGTATTCGATGAGCAGCATCAGCGGGTAGGTCAACGCTGACGGGTAAGCGAGGAAGGCATCGCCTTCGGGCATCACCAACAGCCCCACGGTAATGAACACCACCAGGCCCAGCGCCAGCAACAGCCGTACGACGCCACCCCGGTCCGGCGCGGGCTGCAGACGACCGCCCAGTGCCAGCAATACACCCGCGCCGGCAATCACTGCGCCACCCTGGAAGGCGCCCCCGGGGGCGTGACTGCCGGCCCACAGCAGCCAGGCGCCGGCCACCATCAACAGCGGCGCAAACAGTTTGACCAGTGCGGGGGTCATTGGGGTGTGGGTGCTGGCGTCGGCCGCGGGCTGCGCCGGTAACAGCGGCGCCCGCGCCAGAATCACACCGAGCAGGGCCATCAAAAGGACTACCAGTTCCAGCAGCGTATCCAGCGCGCGGAAGTTAAGCAGTACCGCGGTCACCGGCTGCGATGTGCCGGCATCGGCCAGGTTGGCCAGCGCCAGTGCGCCGCCGGAATCCTCACCGCCGGGCAGTTGATGCAGGATCACGGCGATCATCAGGGCCACGCTGGCGGCGCCGGCGCGCAGGGCCCAACGGGCTGTCGGCGACCATTGCACGGCGGCGTCGGCGGCTGTGCTGCGCGGACTGCCCAGGGCCCGCCAGGTGGCGATCAGCAGTACACCCAGAAGCCCGGCGCCAATGGCCGCTTCGGCCAGCGCCACATCGGGCGCACCCAGGCGCGCCCATGACAGCGCCAGCGTGAAGCCCAGCACGATGAACAGGACAATGGCGCGGTACATGTCGGCCGCCGTGACGCAGTGCCAGGCAACCAGCACCAGGGTCACCAGCAGTAACAGATCAAACACAATCACTGTGGCCCGCCCCCGGTGTTGTCACGCAAGCTGTGGCGGGCAATCAGGTGGCACGCGACGGTGGCGGCGGTCATCGCCAGCACCCAGATCAGCATGATCAGCGCGGCAGTACTCGCGGTGCCGGAAAGAATGGCGGTGCCCGCGGCGATCAGGCCGAGGCCCGCATTGTCCGCCTTGGTCACGGCGTGCAGGCGGCAATACAGGTCCGGAAAACGGATCAGGCCGACGGTGCCGGCGAGGAAGAAGAACAGCCCGCCCAGGATGAGCACAATGGCCAGCGCGCCGGGCATTATCGACGACCCCGCGGTGCCGGCGCGCTGCGCACAAAGGCAATGGCCACCACCCCGGCGAGCAGTACAAACAGCAGCGCGATGGCGAGCAGTATCGGCTGGTCCAGTGCTGCCGACAGCAATAACAGGATGCCTATCGTGGTGGTGCCCAGCAGCTGCACGCTGAGCATGCGGTCGGCTTCGCCGGGGCCTTCATGAATGCGCCACAGGCTGGCGACGAACAGCGCCAGCAGGACGCAGGCCGCGACGATCAGGAAGGCGCTCATCGGCCCACTCCCGGCTCGTTGAAAACCGCTGCAATCTGTCGCTCCATGAGGTGCAGGTCGTCCTCAAGTCCGTCGAGGATGCCGTGAACCCGCACCACATCGCCCTTCAGGTCGGCGCCCAGCGTGCCGGGCATCAGGCTGATGGCGCCCAGGAACAGGGCCCGCGCGGCCGGCTGCGTCAGGTGCAGGTGGTATTCCAGCCAGTGTGGTTGCAGCGGCAGATCACGGTGCAGCGCACGCCAGGCAACGTCGATGGCACCGAAGAATGAGCGCCAGACAAAGGCGAGCACAAAGCCGGGGATGGCGAGCGGACGGGGGAAAGGCCACGGGCTGCCGGCAAAACGGGCCATTACGGCGGCGGCCAGCAGAGCCACCAGCGCACCGTGGGTGGCGCCTTCGCCACCGCTGAATAACAGCCACGCGCCCCACAGCAGTGCCGCCGCCGGCAGCATTCGTAACATCCGCGATAAAGAGTAGCTGATAGTCTGTTTCATTTTTCGGTGACGCGTTGCGGGCGCGGGCATGTTCACCAACGCAACCGGCGACGTCAAGTCTGCGCGCGGTCGGCTCGACGGGGCCGGGCGCTTGTAGGGCATGGTGTTTTCGTGGAAAAGTGCGAAAGGGCCGTGTCGCCGGCTACAGACGCGGTGGCTTAACTGTAAGGTGCAGACAATGAAGTACAGCGATCTGGAGTGCCTTGAAGTCAGTCTGGATGATGGCGTGGCTACGGTGGCGATTGATCACCCGCCGCTCAATCTGTTTGACCTGCCGCTGATTCGCGACATGGATGCGTTGGCGCGCAAGCTGGAGGCAGACCGCGACGTGCGGGTGGCCGTGATCAAAAGCGCCAATCCCGATTTTTTCATTGCTCACGCCGACGTGGAGATGATCTCTCAGCAGCAGCCTTCCAGCCGGGTGCAGGTAGAGACCCCCAACGGGTTTCAGCAGATGACTGAGCGCTTCCGGCGCCTGCCGCAGGTCACCATTGGCCAGATCGAGGGTCGTGCCCGGGGTGGCGGCAGCGAATTCCTGCTCGCCCTGGATATGCGTTTTGCGGCCATCGGTTCGGCCCTGTTATCCCAGCCCGAGGTGGCGCTGGGCATTATTCCCGGCGGCGGTGGCACCCAGCGTTTGCCGCGGGTGCTGGGTCGGGCGCGGGCCCTGGAGATCGTGCTGGGTTGCGAGGATTTTGATGCTGAGCTGGCCGAGCGCTATGGCTACATCAATCGCGCCCTGCCGGCCAAAGACATCGAGCGCTTCGTGCAGCGCCTGGCGCGACGCATTGCCGGCTTTCCGCCCGCGGCAGTGGCGCGTGCCAAGGCGGCCGTGGACGCTGTAGACGTGCAGTTGAGCGACGGTCTGGCGACCGAGAATCACCACTTCGAGCGCACTCTGGCCGACCCGGAAACGCGCAAGCGTATGGCCCGTTTTCTTGCCAATGGCGGACAGACGCCGGCCGGCGAAAAGGATCTGGACAAGGTGTTGGGCAAGCTTTAGCCGCAGCGCCCGCTGAGACGTGACGAATCGGTCAGCGTTTCCTTAACCCGGCGCTTTCCTGGCCGCAGCCTGTGGCACAATGCCGTGCATGCATACGGGCGGCGCCACGACGGATACGGAACTCGAGCGGGGACTGCGAGCGCTGGGCGTGGATGTTGCCCTGGCGGCCCCGCTGCTCGCCTACCTTGATGAACTGCTGCGCTGGAACCGCGCGTTCAACCTGACTGCGGTGCGTGATCCGGCCGCCGCGGTGCCCCGGCATCTGCTGGACAGTCTGTCGCTGCTGCCGTTGCTGGGCCCCGGCGATCTGCTTGATGTGGGCACCGGCGCGGGCTTGCCGGGCGTACCGCTGGCGCTGGCGGAGCCGCAACGCCGCTGTGTACTGCTGGACAGCGGCGGCAAGAAAATCCGTTTTGTACGTCATGTGGCGCTGCTGCTGGGCCTGGACAATGTCACGCCGGTGCAGGCGCGGGCGGAGGACTACCGCGAGGCGGGAAGCTTTGGTAACGTCGTGAGCCGGGCCTTCGCCGATGTGGGCCGTTTTGTCGCCCTCGCCGGGCATCTGTGCGCCCCCGACGGCCGCCTGCTTGCCATGAAGGGCACTGATCCGACGCATGAACTGGACGCCCTGCCGGCGGGTTTTGCCGTCTCGGAGGTGCATCGGGTGGTGGTGCCGGGCCTGTCGGCACAAAGGCATGTGGTCGAACTGCGCCGCACGGCGTCGGCGATGTAGGGGTGCGTCGGCGCGCGTTCGCGCAATGCCGCTGTCGACGTGCCACAATCACCGTCACGGTCGCTGAATAGGGCAGGGGCGGGTCGTACACCGAATAACGGTCACGGATCAGGACCAGAATATGGCAACGAAGTGCAAGATCATCACCGTCGCGAACCAGAAGGGCGGGGTCGGCAAGACCACTACCAGCGTGAACCTGGCGGCTTCGCTGTCGGCCACCCGCACGCGGGTGTTGCTGGTGGACATGGATCCGCAGGGCAACGCGACCATGGGCAGCGGTATAGACAAGCACCAGGTGCAGTTCAGCGGCTGCGAGGTCTTGCTGGGCGAAAAGCGTATCCGCGAGGTGATGCTGCCCTCCGAGGAAGGCGGTTATATGGTCCTGCCCGGCAACGGCGACCTGACCGCGGCGGAAGTCTCGCTGATGGAAATGCCGGACCGGCAGCAGCGGCTGGCCAAGGCGCTGGAAGAGGTGCGCGATGATTTCGACTACATCATCGTCGACTGCCCGCCGGCCCTGAACATGCTCACGGTGAACGCGCTGGCAGCCGCCGATGGCCTGCTGATTCCCATGCAGTGCGAGTACTACGCGCTGGAAGGTCTGACGGCGCTGCTCAACACGGTGGAACGGGTCCGCTCCAACGTGAACCCCCGCCTGGGCATAGAAGGTCTGCTGCGAACCATGTTTGATCCGCGCAACAAGCTGTCGGGCGAGGTGTCGGCACAGCTCACCGAGCACTTCGGCGACAAGGTGTACCGTACCGTGATCCCGCGCAACGTGCGCCTGGCCGAAGCGCCGAGTTATGGCTTGCCGGTGATGAAGTACGATCGCACCTCGCGCGGCGCGCTGGCGCACCTGGCGCTGGCCGGAGAAATCCTGCGCCGTGACGGACGGCCGACCGGTGACCTGCCGGCGCCACAACCGCAGCCCATGCAGTAGGAGTGCTGTAATGGCGACCAAACGACGCGGCCTGGGCCGTGGACTCGATGCCCTGCTGGGTGATGCCGCACCGACCGAGGCCGGTGCAGCGCCTGCCGGCGACCAGCTGACGCAGCTGCCGGTGGAGCAGATCACGCGCGGGCGCTACCAGCCGCGCAGTGCATTCGACAGCGATGCCCTCAACGAACTGGCCGACTCCATTCGCGCCCAGGGCGTGGTGCAGCCGGTGGTGGTGCGACCCATCGGCGAGGGGCGGTACGAGCTGATCGCCGGCGAGCGGCGCTGGCGGGCGGCGCAACTGGCCGAACTGCGCGAGATTCCGGCGGTGGTGCGCGAGGTGCCCGACGAGGCCGCCATGGCCATGGCACTGATCGAGAACATCCAGCGCGAGGATCTCAACCCGCTGGAGGAAGCCGGCGCGCTGCAGCGACTCAAGACCGAGTTCGGGCTGACGCACGAACAGGTGGCCCATGCGGTGGGCCGGTCGCGGGTTGCGGTAACCAATCTGATGCGCCTGATGGAGCTCAATCAGGACGTCAAGGACATGATCGCCGACGGACGGCTGGAAATGGGCCATGCGCG
>SLLK01000169.1 GCA_007134115.1 Gammaproteobacteria bacterium
AGAATGGCAATGGCGATGATGACCAGCCAGATAGCAGTAACGTCGATCAATTCCATGGCTCAGCTCCTCGCGGGCCGTGTGGGGCCATCATCATCCAGCGGCATATCCACGGCAGACAGGGGCCGTTTGGCGCGGCCGTGGTCCTCGGAGGCCGGGCCGAAGGATTCGGGTCCGGCGCGCATGATGCGGCCCAGGTAGTACAGGCCGGCGATGAAGATGCCTGCGTAAACGATGATATAGCCGATCAGGGTAAACAGGACCATACCCCCGGTCAGTGACGGGGTCACGCCCTCACTGACGCGTAACATGCCGTACACCAGCCATGGCTGGCGGCCTGCTTCAGTCACCATCCAGCCGGCCAGCACGGCGATAAAGGGCATGGGCAGCATCCAGGTACACAGGCGCAGGAAACGCGGCGAATCGAACAGCCTGCCGCGCAGCAACAGCCAGGCGCCGGTGAGCGCCACGCCGATCATCAACAAGCCGATGGCTACCATCACGCGAAAGCTCCAGAACACCGTGGCGACATGCGGCCGGTCTTCCGGCGCCCATTCCTTGAGTCCGCGGATTTCCCCGTCCATGTCATGCGTCAATATCAGGCTGGCCAGTCCGGGGATGCCGACTTCCAGGCGGTTGCGCTCTGCCTGCTGATCGGGCAGGGCGAAGAGCAACAGCGGCACGCCCCGCCGGGTTTCCCAGGTGCCTTCCATGGCCGCCACCTTGGCCGGCTGGTGCTCCAGCGTATCCAGGCCGTGCATGTCACCGACAAAAAGCTGTGTCGGGGTGAGCAGGGCGAGCAGGATGACGGTCATGCCCAGGGCCTTCTTGCTGCTGTGCACGGCCTGGCCCCGCAGCAGATACCAGGCGGAGATCGCGGCCACTACAAAACCGGCGGTGAGGAAGGCGGCGATGGCGAAATGGGCAAAGCGCCAGCCAAAGGACGGGTTGAAGATGGCCTGGCTCCACGAGGTCATGGCAAAAATGCCGTCGCGCAGCTCCACCCCGGCAGGGGTCTGCATCCAGCTGTTGGCGGCCAGAATCCAGAAGGACGAAATAAAGGTGCCAACGGCCACCATGATGGCCGAGAACAGGTGCATGCCCGGGGGCACGCGGTGGCGGCCGAAGAGCAAAATGCCCAGGAATACGGCCTCAAGGAAAAATGCCGTCACCACCTCGTAGCTGAGCACCGGACCGAGGAAATTGGCCGCCGAGTAGGAAAATACACTCCAGTTGGTGCCAAACTGGAACGCCATCACGATGCCCGAGACTACCCCCATGCCGAAGACCACGGCGAAAACCCGTGTCCAGAATCGCGAGAGTTCCTCGTAAACCGGATTGCCGGTCTTGTAGAGCAGCGCTTCGAGGGTGGCGATCCATGAAGCCAGGCCGATGGTAAAGACGGGAAAGATGGCGTGGAAAGAGACAACAAAAGCGAACTGGATGCGTGAAAGAAGGACCGGATCGAGTTCCATGACAACTCCCGGGTAGTGGCGCCGGACGGTTCAGTCGTGTGTGCGCTGGTGGCACGTTTTACCGGCCCGCAGCATAGCAATATGACCGCAGGTCGGCCAGCTCGGGAGTGCCGCGCTGCCAGGGTTGCCGCCTTTATCATGACCCCGGTTGCTCCCCGGAGTTCAGCGCGTGCCGCGGCGGCGCGCAGTGGTTCCGGGGCTGCCCACGGCGCGGGATGATCGGTATACGCACCCCGGCAACAAAAAGGGGCTACGCCCTGTGACGTAACCCCTTGATTTAATGGTGGGCGATGCTGGGATTGAACCAGCGACCCCTGCCGTGTGAAGGCAGTGCTCTCCCGCTGAGCTAATCGCCCACAGCGCGACAGAGTTTATGCTGCCGGCAGCGGGTCGTCAACGCACAGACCGTGCACGATGACCTGCGGGTGCGCGCGCAGGGGCGGGCGGCCCTGCGACCCCTCTGTTAGAATCGCCTCCTGCCTGTTTACCCGCAACCGGAGAACACAGCCCTGATGACCATCAAGACGCGTTTTGCTCCCAGCCCCACCGGCTATCTGCATATTGGCGGCGCGCGCACCGCCCTGTTCAGTTGGCTGGAAGCGCGCCGTGAGGGCGGTACCTTTGTGCTGCGCATCGAAGATACTGACCGCGAACGCTCCACTGATGAGTCGGTGCAGGCGATTCTTGAGGGCATGCAATGGCTGGGTCTGGACTGGGACGAGGGGCCGTACTATCAGACGCAGCGTATGCCACGGTATGCCGAGGTGATTCAGCGGCTGCTGGACGAGAGCAAGGCGTACCGGTGTTACTGCTCGCGTGAGCGGCTGGACGCGTTACGCGAACAACAGAAGGCGGCGAAGGAGAAGCCGCGGTATGACGGTCGTTGCCGGGATCTGACCGAGCCCCCGCCGGACGGGGTGTCGCCGGTGATTCGCTTTCGTAACCCGCGCGAGGGCGAGGTGGTGGTCAAGGACCTGGTGCGCGGGGCCGTGGCCTTTAATAACAGTGAACTGGACGATCTGATTATTGCCCGCAGCGACGGCTCGCCCACCTACAACCTGACCGTCGTGGTGGATGATGCCGACATGGGCGTCACGCGTGTGATCCGCGGGGACGACCATTTGAACAACACGCCGCGCCAGATCAACATTCTCCAGGCGCTGGGGGTGACCCCGCCGGAGTACGCGCACGTGCCCATGATCCTGGGCGAGGACGGCAAGCGCCTGTCCAAGCGTCACGGCGCGGTGAGCGTGCTGCAGTACCGGGAGGAGGGTTATCTGCCGGAGGCCCTGAACAATTATCTGGTGCGCCTGGGCTGGTCGCACGGCGACCAGGAAGTGTTCTCCCGCGATGAGATGCTCCGTCTGTTCGAGATCAGTGACGTTAATCGGGCGGCTTCGGCTTTTAATCCGGAGAAACTGCTGTGGCTGAATCAGCAGTATCTGAAGTCACTGGATCCGGAATACATCGCCGGGCATTTGCAATGGCATTTGCAGCGGCTGGGTGTGGATACCGAACACGGGCCCTCACTGGCGGCGGTGGTCACGGCGCTGTGCGAGCGTTCCCGGACGCTGGTGGATATGGCGCAGTCCGCCCGTATGTTTTACGAGGAATTTGAGGCCTACGACGAAAAAGCGGTGAAAAAGAACTTTCGCGGCGAGGCCGGCGCGGCACTGCAACGGGTGCATGAGGCGCTGGCGGCAGCCCCGGCATGGCAGGCCGGCGAACTGCATGAGCGGGTGGTGGCCAGCGCCGAGGCAATGGAACTGAAGCTGGGCAAGGTAGCCCAACCCCTGCGGGTAGCAGTCAGCGGGACAGCGGTGTCGCCACCCATTGATGTGACTCTGGAACTGCTCGGCCGGGAACGCACGTTGGCGCGGATCGAACGGGCCCTGGCGCTGATTGCCGAACAGTCATGAGCGCGCCCTGCCGGCCCCGGCGGCGGCATTATGCGGCGGGCGTACTGGCTGCTATGATCAGGCGCTGAAGACTGTGCATGCGCGGAGATGTTGAATGAAAAGAGTGCTGCGCCTGATAGTGATTACGCTGTTTCTGTTGCCGGCACTGGTGGTGCTCGCGGATACGGTGACCGATAACGGCAGCGAACGCGGCACGGCCGCGCTGCTCAAGATTGACGGACCCATCGGTCCGGCGACCACGGACTACTTTCTCAAAGCCACGCAAAAAGCGCGCGACGCCGGCGCTGACCTGATCGTGGTGCAGATGGATACGCCCGGTGGCCTGGATAACGCCATGCGGGACATCATCAAGGAAATCATAGAATCGCCGGTGCCTGTGGCGACCTTTGTCTGGCCGGGTGGCGCGCGTGCCGCCAGCGCCGGGACCTATATCCTGTATGCCAGTCATATCGCCGCCATGGCCCCGGGCACCAATCTCGGCGCGGCGACGCCGGTGCAGGTGGGCGGCCCCGGCGGCCTGCCCGATGTGGACGAGGAAGAGGCGGACGAAGACAACGGCGAGGACAATGGCGCGGAGCAGGAGAGACAGCCCTCCGGCGACGCCATGGAACGCAAGATGGTCAATGACGCTGTGGCCTACATCAAGGGCCTGGCGCGGATGCATGACCGGAATGAGGAATGGGCCGAGAAAGCCGTGCGCGAGGCGGCCAGTCTGCCTGCCGAGGAAGCGCTGGAAATCAATGTGATTGACGTGATGGCGCGCGATGTGGGCGAGCTGCTGCGTGAGATGGACGGGCGCGAGGTCAATCTCAAGGGGCAGGACCACAAGCATGTGCTCGATACCGCCGAGATGCAGGTGGTGGAGTTCATGCCCGACTGGCGCAATGAATTGCTGGCCGTGCTGACCAACCCCAATGTGGCCTATTTCCTGATGCTCATTGGTATCTACGGTCTGATTCTGGAGTTCTATAATCCGGGCGCAATCTTTCCCGGCGTGGTGGGCGGCATTTCCCTGTTGCTGGCGTTGTACGCCTTCAATGCATTGCCGATCAATTTCGCCGGGGCGGCCTTGATTCTGCTGGGTATTGCGCTCATGGTGGCGGAGTTGTTCGCGCCCAGTTTCGGTGCGCTGGGCATCGGCGGGGTGATTGCCTTTGTGGTGGGTTCGATTATTCTGATCGATACCGATGCGCCGGGCTTTGGTATCTCGACGGCGCTGATTGCTTCCATTGGTCTGGTGACGGCATTGCTGTTTGTCTCACTGATTGGTGTGCTGGCCAAGTCGCGGCAACGGCCGGTGGTCAGCGGACGTGAGGGACTGGTCGGCGCCGAGGGCGAGGCGGTGTCGGCGTTCAAGGGCCGTGGCAGCGTACGCGTGCAGGGCGAGCACTGGTCAGCGCGCTCGGAGCACAAGCTCGCGCGCGGGCAGCGCATCCGGGTTACCGGCAGGGACGGGCTGACCTTGCTGGTGGCCCCCGCGGATGAAGATTCTTCGACGCCCGCCTGAGTGGGTGATCATGGTGGCGGCCGTCGGGCCGTGTGAAGGAGGAAAGACTGATGTTTGAATATTTTCTTTTCATCGCCGCGATTGCGGTCTTCTCGCTGGTGGCGAGTGCGATCCGCGTCCTGCGTGAGTACGAGCGGGGCGTGGTGTTCATGCTGGGCCGCTTCTGGAAGGTCAAGGGTCCGGGTCTGATCATCATCATTCCCGTCATCCAGCAGATGGTGCGGGTGGATCTGCGCACCATCGTGATGGATGTGCCCTCGCAGGATGTGATCTCGCGTGACAACGTATCCGTCAAGGTCAACGCGGTGGTGTACTTCCGCGTGCTGGACCCCGAGCGGGCGATTATCCAGGTCGAGAATTATTACGATGCGACCAGCCAACTGGCGCAGACCACACTGCGTTCCGTGCTGGGCAAGCACGAGCTTGATGAGATGCTGGCGGAGCGCGACAAGCTGAACGAGGATATCCAGAGTATTCTTGATGCGCATACGGATGCCTGGGGCATCAAGGTGGCTAACGTCGAGATCAAGCACGTGGATATCGACGAAAGCATGA
>SLLK01000032.1 GCA_007134115.1 Gammaproteobacteria bacterium
ACAACGCGCTGCGCCTGATCGATCATCTGGTCACGCGAGAGGAACAGCGCCTTGCCGGCGAATAGCCCACCAGTATGCCGGCCCGGCCGGGGCCGGCCGCGTGAGTGCGGGATATACAGCCATGTCTGAACCGATCAATCGCCGCCAGAGCTTCCAGACCCTCGAGCTGCAGCGCGAAGGCGCTGTTGAGTGGCTTACACTGAACCGGCCTGACGCCCTCAACGCCATGACCAACACCATGATGGTCGAGCTGCAGACCTATTTCGGTGAACTGGCGACAGATCACTCGGTGCGGGTGGTGGTGCTGCGCGGTGCCGGTCGTGCCTTCTGCGCCGGTCTCGACCTCAAGCAGGGCGCAGCCGAGTTTGAAGGTCCCGCCGGGGGCATGCGCCAGCAGCGTCTGGTCAGCGAGATTTTCATTCGCATGCGGCGTTGTCCGCAGCCCATTATCAGCCTGGTCCAGGGGGCCGCCAGTGGCGGCGGCATGGCGCTGGCACTGGCTTCCGACGTACGCATTGCCAGCCCGGATATGCGCATGAACGCGGCTTTTATTCGCCTCGGGCTGTCGGGTTGTGATGTGGGGGTCAGCTACTTCCTGCCACGCATGGTGGGCAGTTCGGTCGCGGCCGAGTTGCTGTTGACCGGGCGTTTCCTGGGCGCCGAGCGTGCCGAACGCCTGGGGCTGGTGTCGCAGGTGGTGCCTGCGGAGGAGATGGAGGCGGTTGCCCGTGAGTTGGTCAGGGATATGTTGTATACCGCGCCGCTGGCATTGCGGCTGACCAAGGAAGGCCTCAATGCCAACATCGACGCCTCCGGACTCGAGGCCGCCATTTCGCTCGAGGATCGGCAACAGATTCTGTGCGCATCGGGCGATGATTTCCGCGAGGGCGCCGCGGCGTTCGTGGAGCGGCGCGAGCCGCGCTATCAGGACAGGTAGGGTCGCGTCACGGCTGTGCGCCCCCCCTGCCGATCAAATGGAGAACGACGGATGCCGCCTGCATCGATATCCAGACGTTCGCTACTCGCCTGGCTGGGCGGCGGTGCACTGGCGCCGGTGCTGGGCTCGCTGGGCATGGGCGCAAGCCATCGTGCCGGGGCTGAAGAGGCGACCGGGGACGCCGTCCCTTCCGGGGAACAGCGCCTGGGGCTGGCTTTGGGCGCCGGTGGTGCCGTAGGTCTGGCGCATATACAGGTGCTTGAGGTCCTTGATGAGCTGGGCGTGCGCCCGGCCGTGATCGCTGGCAGCAGCATCGGCGCCCTGATGGGCGCGTTGTATGCCGGCGGTATGTCTGGCAAGGAGATTCGCGAGCTGACCGACGAACTGATCCCTGCCAACGGTCGCGAATGGCTGGAAACCCTGCAAAAGCGCGACTGGCGGGACATGCTCCGGATGCTGCAGCCCAGCCTGAGTGACGTCACCCTGTTTGATAACGGCGAGGTGGTGGCGTTTCTGGACGAGTTCCTGCCGCAGAATCGCTTCGACAAGCTGGATATGCCCCTGCACCTGGTGGCGGCGGATTTTCATACGCGCGAACAGGTGGTTTTCAACGAAGGCGATTTGCTACGTCCCCTGCTGGCCAGCATGGCCCTGCCGGGTGTGTTCCCGCCGGTCAGCCACAATGACCGGCTGCTGGTCGATGGCGGTATGGTCAATCCCGTGCCCTTCGATCTGCTTGGCGAAGACAGTGATATTCGCATTGCCGTGGATGTGTCCGGGCGGCGCACCGGCGGCGAGGATGACGGGCCGGCCTGGCTGGACGGTATATTCAATACCTTCAAGATCATGCAGCACGCCATCGTCAGCGAGAAGCGCCGCCATCTGGAGCCGGACATCTTCCTGTCGCCCGCCGTGGAGGATGTGCGCATGCTCGAGTTCTATCGCAGCGAGCGCATATTCCGGCAGGCCGCGCCCGAGCGTGACCGGCTCAAGCGGGAGCTGGAGAAGTTGCTGGGGGATGGCGGGTAAGGTTCGGGTCGCCGCGAAATGTGCGCGAGACGACGAGGATACGCATCTCCCATGGAACCGACCCCAGAGTACACAAGACTTCCTTCAGTGAGTTCGGTGGCTATCTGAACCCATGAGCACCCTCACCTGATAGCGCCACCGAAGAAAACCGAATCCACCGAAGGACCGGCTCGCACACCCCTTCATGATCGTCATGATCAGCTTTTCGATTTTTTCTTCTTACCCGAATCAACAACCCGCAACGGCGAATCGCTGCGATAGGGGACCATGCCCGAGGGCACGCCGCGCGAGGCCAGCGCCACATGGCCGTGCTGGTCGTCAAAGAAGATATGCGCGCGGTAGGCGCGCAGCACCTGATCCTTGGCCAGGCCGCCGAGGAAGAATGCCTCGTCCACGTTCACGTCCCAGGCGCGCAGGGTGCGGATGACGCGCTCGTGCGCGGGGCTGTTGCGGGCGGTGACGATGGCCAGGCGTACCGGCGGTTTGTCTGCCTTGACCTCGGATTGCAGGTAGGACAGCGTGCGCAGCAGTTTGGCGAAGGGGCCGCTTTCCAGCGGCTCGCGGGCGTTCTGGCGTTCGTGGTCCTCGAAGGCGGCCAGGCCCTGCTCGCGGAAGATGCGTTCGGACTCTTCGGAGAAGACCACCGCGTCGGCGTCGAAAGCCATGCGGATCTGGTCGTGGTCGGGGTCGAAGTCGTCCGGTGGCGGATAGACCATGGCGGCGGCGAAGCCGCTGTCCAGCGCTGCCTGCACGTCCTGTTCGAACTTGGACAGGAACAGGTCCACGCTGTAGGCGCTCAGGTAGGGGGCCAGCGAGGTACCGCCGCTGAATGCGCTGCGCGTGATGTCCAGGCCGTAGTGTTCCACCGAGCGGAAGATGCGCAGCCCGGTATCCGGGCTGTTGCGCGACATGATGATGACTTCCACCAGGCGCTTGTCGGGATCGAAGCGGTTGAGGCGCAGCAGCGCTTCGGCCAGGTGGAAGGCGGTGCCCTTGCCGAGAATCTCGTCCTCGTGGGCGCGCTGGTATTCGCGATAGGCCTCCACGCCGTGTTCCTCGAACACGCGGTTGGCGCCCTCGAGGTCGAACAGCGCCCGCGAGGAGATGCCGATGACAAGACAGGAAGACAGGTCCGGTTTCATGCTGTTAACTATACTCCTGCACTCCCCGGCTGATAAGCCAGGACCGGCTTCGCACGTGGTTTTCAGTGTTCAGTCTGAAGTTTTCAGACGGTGGCCTGATCGGGATGTGCCTGGGGTTGTATTTGGGGTGGGTTGCTTGTCTCACGCCAGGCCGCCAGGGCGCAAAGGGAAAGCGGCCGCGAAACAAGTCCGAAGCCGGGCTGGTGCTCGGCTTAAGGTTGTACGAATTTGAACACCTGCAATCATGGACCATAGACCTGCAACGCGATTTATTTATTCTTTGCGTCTTTGCGTGAGCCATTGATTTCATTTCGCGTAAATCTCGCGTGCATTTCGCGGCAACCTGAAAAAGCAGCGTCGCCTTAGAAAACCACCGACGAAGTCGGTAATATGCTGTCATGCCCGCATCCAGCTCACCCGCCCTCGAATTCCGTGCCGGCCCCGCGGCTTTGGCGCGTATCCGCGACGGCGGCCTGACGCCGCACATGGTGCGGGTGATTGCCGGTGCGGCTGGCGGCCCCAAGTGGCTGGCCCTTAACCGGCTGGATCGGGCGCTGTTTGGCCACTGGCTGCGTGATGTCAAGGCGCCGGTATGGCTGGCGGGTTCGTCGATTGGCAGCTGGCGCTTTGCGGCGGCCGCCCAGCGCGATCCGGAGGCCGCTATTGCGCGTCTGGAGTCCGCCTATATCGACGAGCAGCGCTACTCCCGCAAGCCGTCGTCGGCGGAAGTCAGCGGCGTGACCGCACGCCTGCTTGATGTGTTGCTGGGCGACGACGGCGCGGACGAAATTCTCTCGCACCCGGCTTTTCGTCTGAACATCATGGCGGTTCGTGCCTGTGGGCCGATGCAGACTGAGCACCGCGGTGCCCTGCTGGCGTCGATGGTGGCGGCCGGCGCGGTGAATCTGCTCAGTCGTCGCGCCCTGCGTCTGTTCTTTGTGCGCGAGCTCCTGCACGATCCGCGTGATGTGCCGCCGTTCGTCGACATGCCGGGGTTTGCGCTGCATGCCAGTGCGCTGAGCCCGAATAATCTGCGTGCCGCGCTGCTGGCCTCGGCCGCCATTCCGGGGCTGATGCAGGGCGTGCGCGATATCCCCGGTGCGCCGCCGGGGATGTATAGAGACGGCGGTCTGCTCGACTACCACATGGCCTTGCCCTGGGGTGTGGACGAGGGCATCGTGTTGTTTCCCCATTTCGGGCGGCGAGTCCTGCCGGGCTGGTTCGACAAGCTGGCTCCATGGCGCCGCGCGCGCGGCCGCGATATGGATCATGTGCTGCTGCTGCGGCCCTCGCGGGCGTGGCTGGATTCTCTGCCCGGTGGCCATGTGCCGGACCGGCACGATTTTGCGCGCTATGCCGGCCGCGATGATGACCGTGCCCGCGCCTGGCACCGGGCGGTTGCCGCCGGTCAGCAACTCGCCGACGAGTTCATGGAGGCGGTGGATTCGGGCCGCGTGCGCGAGCAGGTCAGGTTACTGCGCTGAGCCGGCCGGGCGTGATCACGGATTGATCGTATCGCCCGATGCTTCGATATCCACGCCGAAGTTTTCCAGGAACCGGCAGGTCATCATGTAGTAGCCGATGGTCAGCACCAGCTCCACCATCTGACGCTCGCCGAGTTCCTTGCGCAGGGCCTCGAACATCGCGTCCGGAGCGCGCACATCACGCACGACTGTATCTGCGAATTCCAGCACCATGCGCTCCAGCTTGCTGAACACCGGGGCATCCGCTTTGCCTGCCAGCGCCTCGATCTTGTCCTCCGGCATGCCCAGCTTGCGGCACAGCGCATTATGCTGGTGCAGTTCATAGGTCGCCTGGCTCAGGTGGCCGACGCGTACGATGGCCATTTCACGCAGCTGCGGGTCGAGTTCGGTCTTGCCCAGCAGGGCATTGCCCATGCGCACGAAGCGCGGCATCACGGTCTCCGCGTGCGCCATCATGCGGAAGATGTTCATGGGCGGCAGCCGGTCGAGGTACTCGCGGGTTTCTTCATCGCCGCTGGCGGCATCGAAATAAGGCATACGGGCCATACCGGATTCTCCTGTGGTGGTGACTGCGCACTACTGTACCGCAGGTTCGCCGGGCCCGTGGCCGCCTTCGCGCGCCATGTGGGGAGAGGGGTCGGGCCCGGCGGCGGAGTCTCGGTGGCTTGACGCCATTGGCGCCGCTGGCCAGACTGTTGCGCTTTGGTATGTAGCGGGCGGCGCCCGTTCATTGATATCCACCCGACCTCGGCAGGGAGCGCTGACGAGGCCTCCTGATGCAACAGAGCAATCGCATGTTTTACGGTTGGGTCATCCTGGGCGCGTTGAGCCTGGTCTACTTTC